>PMUF01000537.1:0-12517 GCA_003167015.1 Chitinophagaceae bacterium
GGGCAGCAGAATTCGACATCGTATTCGGAGAAGGAATTTCCAAAACGGGCGAGATCATCGATATGGGTGTAGAGCTCGGCATTGTGCAGAAGAGCGGCAGCTGGTTCAGTTATGGTACGGACCGGCTGGGGCAAGGCAGGGATACGGTGAAGCAACTGTTGCACGACAACCCTGAACTGGCTACGGATATTGAAAACAAGATCCGCGAGAAAGTGAAAGAGATGCAAAGCGCGTAGCGCGGCTATGTGCTTTATATTAATTGGGTTAGTATGTACCGGCTGTCTATTTTTAGACGGCCTTTTTTTTGTAGAAGAGGACGCGCGAGCGTCCGATCCTGGAAGCGAAAGCTCCGTGCGAAGGTTGGCAGGAATGTGCGGGTGGGCGGCTGCGTATAAATACTTATGATGCGCGCAGGACAGGAAATAGCGGAGGCCTAAAATAAAAAAGGGGTCTGAATAGAAATTCAACCCCGTTTTAAAATCCAATATCCTATGAAAAACCGAGATAAAGGTATAGGATTATAATCAATTCTGCAATACCATTTTCCGGTAATTATTTTTTTTAGGCAATTTTAATTTTTGACCAACTGCTGGGAAATTGCTCTATTGCTTTCTTTATCAGTTACTCGTAAAACATATACCCCTTTTTCGAGGGTAGAAACGTTAACAACTTGAATACCAGGTTGCAACCGTTTGCTGAACCTGATAGCCCCCGAGGCATCCAATACCATCAGATCAATAATATGTTCCGTTTGCACAATAAAAAGCTTGTCGACAGGATTGGGATAAAATTTGAAATCGACTTTCCCGGAGAGGCTTAATTGAATCGATTTGGAGTAAGTAGGTGGCCCCGTCGGCGGACTACATTTTATCCGGTAAAAATCGGACCCGTTCGGCGGTGCAACATCGACCAGTTCATAATGACCTGCCGCTCCCGTTTCTCTCACGGCGCCGATCGTCTCATAATGTTCACCATCGGAACTTCTTTCCGCAATAAAATAATCTCCATTGCCGGCGCTATCGATATCCCACTGCAGCCATACTTTATTTACCTCTTTGATCGTCGCGCTAAAATTGACAAACTGCGGCTGTCCACCGGCATGCGGCGCAAGAGCGGGATCCGAAACGGAATCCGCCAGCGCCGGGTCTTGCTGTGCCTGACAGACAAAGCATCCGACGCCCATCCATAAGATGAGCCAGGACAGTTTTTTCATTGTTTTAAGTTATGATGGCCTCAGGCCATCTTTGGCGGTAGAGGGAATGTGAACGCTAGGCAAAGGCCAATATTTTTTTGACTATGTTATAATCTTCTTAAAACGCAAAACTTTACGCGTAACTTTCGTCATTAAACCAAGCGTAAGATGCAATCGTCCGTTAGAAAAATGAGTCGCAGCAAGCGAATAGCGCTCGTCGCACACGACAATAAGAAAAACGAACTGATCGAATGGGCCGTCTACAACAAAGCCGCCCTGGCCCAGCATCATCTCTTTGGCACCGGCACCACAGGTACGCTGGTCGAACAGGCGCTAGGCCAGCCTGTGAGCAAATTCCTGAGCGGCCCGCTCGGCGGGGACCAGCAGATCGGGGCCCGGATCGCCGAAGGGAAGATCGACATGCTGATCTTCTTCTGGGACCCGATGGAAGCCCAGCCGCATGACCCTGATATCAAGGCTTTGCTACGTCTGGCAGTGACCTGGAACATCCCCTTCGCCTGTGACAGGGCTACAGCGGATTTCATCTTTACTTCCCCGCTCATACTGGAAGAATATGAGATCATCCCGCCCGATTATTCCGTCTATAATAACCGGTTGCAAAATCCGGCGGACCCGGCATAAGATATGGCTGAAAGCCGTATATTCATTCCTGTAACCAATCTTGTTTCAAACTACAGCATCATGAGAAAACTCGTTATCGCCGGCAGCCTTCTGCTGGCCTCTTCACTGGGCTGGTCCCAGTCCAAATCATTATCCGGGTTCAAGGAACCTGATGTCCGCAAAGAATTCGATCTCGAATCGACCTTCGACGGCTATCTTACCGCCGCCAATATCGACAGCGGCATCAGGATCATGTCGGCCAGGCCGCACCATGTCGGTTCGCCCGGAGACAAGGCCGTAGTTGACTATATCTATAGTAAGTTCAAAAGCTGGGGTTATGATGCCCGGGTGGAGACCTTTTATGTACCCTTCCCCACCCCCAAGGAACGCCTGCTGGAAATGACGGGACCCACCACCTTCAAAGCTACCCTGGCAGAAAAACCTTTGAAAGAAGATGCAACCTCCGGCCAGACATCGGAGCAGCTGCCTACCTATAACTGCTGGTCACCCGATGGCGACGTCACCGGAGAACTGGTTTTCGTCAACTATGGCATCCCCGAGGATTATGACTACCTGGAAAGACTGGGTATTTCCGTGAAAGGAAAGATCGTCATCGCCAAATATGGTCGTTCCTGGCGCGGCATCAAGCCCAAGGTGGCGCAGGAACATGGCGCCATTGGCTGCCTGATCTATTCCGACCCCAAAGATGATGGCTATTTTGAAGGCGATGTCTATCCTAAAGGCGCTTTCAAGAATGAATACGGTGTTCAGCGCGGATCTGTACTGGACATGCCGATCTACCCGGGCGATCCGCTGACCCCCGGCATCGGCGCTACCAAAGACGCCAAAAGGCTTGACCGGTCTGAGGCCACTACCCTGCTGAAGATCCCGGTGCTGCCTATCAGCTACCACGACGCAGAGCCGCTGCTGCGGGCCCTTGACGGTCCCGTTGCTCCTCCCGATTGGCGGGGCGCCCTGCCTTTTACCTACCATATCGGCCCCGGAAAGGCTCATGTCCATCTCAAACTGGCTTTTAACTGGGATATGAAAGAGCTGCATGATGTGATCGCCAAACTGCCCGGCAGCGAATTTCCGGACGAATGGGTGATCAGGGGGAACCATCACGACGGCTGGGTCAATGGTGCAGGAGATCCTATCAGCGGGCAATCTGCCATGCTGGAAGAAGCCCGGGCGGTCAGCCTGCTGGTCAAAAGCGGCTGGAAGCCCAAACGAACCATCGTCTATTGCGCATGGGACGGAGAAGAACCCGGCCTGCTGGGATCGACGGAATGGGTGGAAGAGCATGCCGCAGAACTACAGAAAAAAGCTGTCGTCTATATCAACTCCGATGGGAATGGACGCGGTTTTCTTGGCGTCGAAGGTTCTCACGCGCTCGAACCCTTCATAAACGAGGTGGCGCGTGACGTCATCGATCCGGAAACGCAGATCAGCGTGGCCGACCGCATGCATTCGCGGGAGCTCGTGAACGCGGCCAACAACGGCAGGCTTAAAAAGGACCTCTTAGCCAAAAAGCCCTTTACCATCGGCGCACTGGGTTCAGGCTCGGACTATTCGCCCTTCCTGCAGCATCTGGGCATCCCATCCTTCAACCTGGGATTCGGCGGGGAAGATCCGGGTGGGGAATATCATTCCATCTATGACTCCTACGACGACTACCGCCGGTTCAAAGATCCCAGTTTTCAATATGGCGTAGCCCTGGCAAAAACGGCAGGCAGAACGACGCTCAGGATCGCCGATGCCGCATTGCTGCCCTTTGACTTCCGGGCACTGTACAAGACGATCAACGGCTACGCCGCCGATCTGATGACAGAGGTGGACCAGCTGCGGGAGACGACGGCGCTGACCAACCAGCTGCTGAAAGAGAACCAGTACGGCTATGGTACGGACACAGCGCTGCACCTGATGCCTCCGGCCACCAAAGAAGAAGTTCCTTACCTTAACTTTTCGAGCCTGCAAAATGCGCTGGGCGGATTGGAAAAAGTCGTCAACCGGCTGGCCGACACCCTGGCAAAATCCAAATGGAGCGGCAGCGGCGAGGACGCTGTCAATCAGGCGCTTTATAGGGCGGAACAACAATTGCTGTCTGACAACGGACTTCCCCGCCGTCCCTGGTACCGGCATTCGATCTATGCCCCCGGTTTCTATACCGGTTATGGTGTAAAGACGCTGCCTGGCATCCGGGAGGCCATCGAACAACGTAATTGGAAAGAAGCGCAGGAGCAGATCGAGATCGACGCTGCCGTGCTGAAAAAATTTGCCGATTACCTCGGGTCGATAGCCTTACAGTAGGGGCATATGATACTTGAAAAAGATACTACGATATGCGATCCGGATAGCAGGTGCCCTTGTGTGCCTGCTATTCTTATTGTGGGCGGCCCTGGCCATCTATGTCGATCGGAACAAGAACGACCTTTTGAACAAAGCACAGACGGAAATCAACAGCAGGATCAGTGGCACCCTCAAGATCGGCCGCGTGGATATCTCGCTCTTCCGGCACTTTCCATCGATCACCCTCCGGCTGACGGATGTTACTCTCCGTGACAGCGCCTGGTCACAGCATCATCATGACCTGCTCCAGGCCGGCGACGTCTATGTCAGCGCTTCCCTGTTCCGGTCCCTGATCAAAAGACGCGTCGAACTGAGTACTATTTTCCTCGAAAACGCAACGGCCTACTTCTATACGGACAGCACTGGCTATAGCAATATATCCGCCCTCAAGGAACATAATGCCGACACCATCACCACCCAACCGCAAAAAGGCGACGCTGACGTCCCAGCTGTTGCATTGTCCGAAGTACGCTTTGTGGTAGACATGCAGAATAAAAACAAATTCTTCGAGCTGGATATCCATCATCTCCACGCCGATATCAACCGCGAGGACCGTACACTGCATTTCGACATCCGGACAGATATGAGAGTCGACAGCTTCGCCTTCAATACCGACAAAGGGAGCTTCGTGAAGGATAAGCCGCTGTCGGGTCATCTCGCGGTCTCCTATAACGTCGCCAGCAAGATCCTGCAGCTCGGGCAGGTGAACCTGACTATCGACGGCAACGAATTTGCCTTTTCCGGGCGGTTTTTCCCCACGGTGAAGCCCGACCCCTTCTTCCTGACGATCACTACTGGCCATATTCTCTTCCGGCAGGCCATCTCCCTGCTGACGCCAAAGCTGCGGGAAAAGCTGGATCATTACGACATCGATAAACCCATTGCCGTCCGTGTGCAGCTGGATGCCGGAGCCGCCGACCAAACCGAACCCCAGATCCAGGTCCACACCAGCCTGGATAAAGGCACTGTGCTCACGCCCACCGGCAGCTTTACCGACGCCTCCTTCCAGGGCAGCTTCACCAACGAATGGGTGCACGGTCATCCGCGCGAAGACGAAAATTCCGGGCTCAGGTTCACCGGCTTCTCCGGCTCGCTGGACAATATTCCGCTGCATGCCGATACCGTCGACATCACCAATCTCAAATATCCGCAGCTGGCCAGTGACCTGCATTCAGCCTTCGACCTGTCCGTTCTTAATGAAGTCTACGGCAGTCAGAGTCTCCAATTCCGGAAGGGCAGCTGTCATATGGACCTGCGTTATAAGGGACCCTTGTCCGAGAACGATACGGCCGGCGCAACGGTGAATGGCCTCCTGGATGTGGACTCCGGCACCATCGTCTATCTTCCTTATCATTTTCAGCTGACCAATGCCAGGGGCCGGCTGCTCTTCATGGACCAGGACCTGGTGATAGAGCATCTCGAAGCGCGTACCGGAGACAGCAAGGTGCAGATCAGGGGCGTCGCCAAAAATCTGATCGCCCTGCTGGACCACAATGCGGAAGACGTTAGCATGAACATCCTGCTCAGCGCCTCGCATTTGAATCTCGAAGATTTTGCCGCCCTTGCCGGGTCGTCGACGGCGGCGGGTGGCGCCACCAGGCGATCCAGCCAGAGCATATTCGGAGCGACCGCCAACCGCATCGACAATTTTTTAAAAGACGGGGTGATCCACCTGAACCTGGATGCGGCAGATATAAGCTATGAAAACTTTGCCGGAGCACATGCCAGGGCCGACGTGATCTTCCGGGATGACGAGATCCGGCTGACGCGTATGACCGTCCAGCAAAGCTCGGGCGATCTTGATCTGACTGCCACGTTGAAACGACGGCCGGGCAACGCCAATCCGCTGACCCTTGAATCGCACCTCAAGGGTGTCGATATTCCCAAACTGTTCACTTCCTTCGATAATTTTGGTCAGAAGGCAATCTCGGGCCGCAATCTCAGGGGCAGGATGGATGCCGACATCCATATCAGCGGACTGCTGACGAACAAGGCGGTTATTGTGCCGAACAGCCTGAAAGGCACAGTGGACTTCAGCATTACCAACGGAGAGCTCGTAGACTTCGAACCGATGGAGAAGATCAACGAGACGGTAATGAAGAAAAGAGATTTGTCCCAGATCCGGTTCGCCGAGCTGCAAAACCAGCTGGACATCGACTCGACGACGGTAACGCTTCACCGGATGGAGATACGCAGTACCGCTTTTACTTTATATGCAGAGGGAACCTACGATACGAAGACCGGGACCGATATGGAACTGCAGATCCCGCTCAGCAATCTCAAGAAAAGAAATGTAGACGCTCCTTTGGAAAGCAAGGGCAACGACAGCAAGGGTGGGCTCAGCCTACACCTCCGGGCTAAAACCGGGCCGGATGGAAAGCTGAAGGTCAGCTGGGATCCTTTTCGGAAGGGGCTGAAAAAGGCGAAAAAAGCTTAAATTTGTTGGTTCCGCAAAATTTTATTCATGGCGTTATTTACCATTCACTCGCCGTATGAACCGGCCGGAGACCAGCCGGAGGCGATCCGGCAGCTGACGGAGGGCATCCTGGAGGGCGAACAATATCATACCTTGCTGGGCGTCACCGGCTCGGGCAAGACGTTTACCGTCGCCAATGTGATCCAGAACGTACAGCGGCCTACGCTGGTGCTGACGCACAACAAGACGCTGGTGGCGCAATTGTATGGCGAGTTCAAACAATTCTTTCCCGATAATGCCGTCGGTTATTTCGTATCGTATTACGACTACTATCAGCCGGAGGCCTATATGCCGGTCAGCAATACCTATATCGAAAAAGATCTTTCGATCAATGAAGAGCTGGAAAAACTGCGTCTGCAAGCAACCACACAACTATTGAGCGGACGCCGGGACATTATCGTCGTCGCCTCAGTGAGCTGTATTTACGGTATCGGGAATCCGGCCGAGTTCGAGAACGGGATCGTCAGGCTACAGCGCGGGCAGACGATTTCCCGGCAGGGCTTCCTGCATTCGCTGGTCAATTCGCTGTACAAGCGTAGTGAGGTCGAGTTTGCCCGGGGAAATTTCCGGGTCAAAGGGGACACGGTGGATATCAACCTGCCCTATGTGGACTATGGTTACAGGATAAGCTTTTTCGGTGATGAGATCGATTCGATCGAAAGCTTTGACGTGGCTACCGGCAAACGCATCGGTCCCATGGAAGATGCGGCCATTTTCCCCGCCAACCTTTACCTGGCGCCGAAGGATATATTACATAAGGTGATCTATGAGATCCAGGATGAGCTGGCTGCGCAGGTGACGTATTTTAAGAATATCGGCAGGTATATCGAAGCGCAGCGGCTGAGCGAGCGGGTCAATTATGACGTGGAGATGATCCGGGAACTGGGCTACTGTAATGGGGTGGAGAACTACTCCCGGTTTTTCGACCGCCGTGATCCAGGGACCCGGCCTTTCTGCCTGCTGGACTACTTTCCGAAGGATTTTTTGCTGGTGCTGGATGAAAGTCACCAGACGGTTCCGCAGATCAGCGGGATGTATGGCGGCGACCGCAGTCGTAAGCTGGTGCTGGTGGACTATGGTTTCCGCCTGCCCAGTGCGCTGGATAACCGGCCGCTGAACTTCCATGAATTTGAGTCGATGACGGGGCAAACTATTTTCGTTTCTGCTACGCCGGGAGATTATGAGCTGGAAAAGACGGGGGGGGTGGTAGTGGAGCAAGTAGTAAGGCCTACCGGGCTGCTGGACCCGCCGATCGAAGTCCGGCCCAGCGTCAACCAGATTGACGACCTGCTGGACCAGATCGATAAGACCGTTAAAAGAGGAGACCGGGTACTGGTCACCACGCTGACGAAGCGGATGGCGGAAGAAATGGACAAGTACCTTCACCGGATCGATATCAAGTCGAAGTATATCCATAGTGAGGTCGATACCCTGGAAAGGGTGGAGATCCTGCGGCAGTTAAGACTGGGGGAGATCGATGTGCTTGTCGGCGTCAACCTGCTCCGGGAAGGGCTGGATCTCCCGGAAGTCTCGCTGGTGGCGATCCTGGATGCCGACAAGGAAGGGTTCCTTCGCAACGAAAAATCGCTGACGCAGACGGCAGGCCGTGCGGCGCGGAATGTAGACGGGCTGGTGATCTTCTATGCCGATACCATGACCGAGAGTATGCAGCGGACGATAGATGAGACGCAGCGCCGCCGGGAAAAGCAGATTGCCTTTAACGAAGCGCATGGCATCACGCCACGGACGGTCAAGAAATCCAAGGAGCAGGTGTTCGCTCAGACATCCGTTCTGGATATCAAGGGCTATAATCCTTCCGATCCTTATGCGATTGCTCCCGGTGAAGAGCTGGTGACGGTGGCGGCGGAAGAGCAGCAGGTGTATCTGACGATCCCGCAGGTGGAGAAGGCGATTGCGCGGACGAAAAAAGAGATGGAGAAAGCGGCCCGTGACCTCGACTTCATGGAAGCCGCCCGCCTACGCGACGAGATGTTTGGGTTGCAGAAGAAGTTGAAGGAGATGAAGGAATAATCGAGGCTTTCGCGCCCACAATTTCAGTTGTACGAAATTACCGTACGACTATTGCTGTCAAGATAAATGCAACGATTGTCAGTTCAAGCGTCCCAAGATTTGGGGACAGTTCAAAGCGGTCTTCTTCTAACTGTGGCAGATAGCATCCAGTTTAAAGGCGGAAATCTTCCAGGCTTTCATTCTTTATAGTCGTACCAACCTGACAGTTGTAGGGAACATCTCAATTCGGTTGTACCGTTAGCATCCCACCAGCGTGCCAGTGAAACCCGAATCAAAGTTCCGGCTGGTATAACTTTGACGGGTTCATCAAATCCTTTATACGGGAGACTTTTCCAACCGTAATTATTTTTATAGCTATACCGATGTTTTTCAAAGTATATGCTATGAGTTAAGTTTTTGTCCGATACCCAAAACCCAACGCTATGCGGTGGAATGGCGTCTTTAGCAATATATCCGCTGCCATTATCTGTCCATTTGATCATTTTATCAAATAAGGCGTCGGGGTGTCCGCGCCAGATTGGAATTTTTCTCTCCTTTATAAAATCAATGATTTTTATTTTATCATTCACATTTTTCATGAATTTCTGAGATTGCACCAATACATCTTCCACGTGAGGTGGTTCTGTCTTGTAACTCTCTACAAACGTTATGTCCCAAATTTGGCGCGGAGCAAGTTCCGTGTCCTCAGCCTGATTTTCGCCATGGGAAGTCAGCAACCTGACATATCGGCCAGAGGTCGTGATGGCGCCGACGCAACATTTTCCCTCCTTCATATGAGTTTTGGATAAAATTAAATTTTCCATATTCAAAGGTTAATGATATCATAGTTGTATGAATTTAATAATTTTTTTGCAACTATTGAACGATGACAGGCTTGAGCTGACTCTTCTACACAAAACAACACAATTTTTTTGGCGCCGGCTTGATCGAGTTTTTCAAAAAATAATTCAAAATTGAATTTATTTAGGACCCTGTCTCTATACTCGGATATAAAGACGTCTCCCAAGACTTGCCTTTCACTTTTAAGTATGCCTTTCGTATGATCATCTTCCTTTTGCAATTCACGTATTTCTTGTGTGGGGGCCAAATCAATTACGTGACCATATTTTATATCAAGACCCGAAAGTTTTTCTTGCAGCCGCGTGCTGTTAACAAAAGAGTATTTGGATCCTCTTACACCCCGCCGTTGCCGGATATCACAAAATGTATCAATATTGTTAACTATTAGGCTATTGAAAAATTCTTCCTCGCTTTTGTTATAAACTCCTATAGTATAAAAAGTCATTAACTAAATGTAGGTTTTTCTGGATGTAGTGTTAACTGTGACATCGGATGGGAAAAGTGTGATATCCGATAGACCTTTATTCAATTCGTTTATAACATCAGCCTGTCCTTTTATTCTGTCTTTTTCATCTATATGCTGTAATATGATCCCTTCGTTTTGGAGAACCCTCCCTATTAATTTACTCCTATGGCATTCGCCAGGTTTACTTTCGCTACACATAATTACAATTGGCACTTCTTTCTCATACGCAGTTTTCAACCTATCGATCCCTTTTATAAAAAAATCTTTTGTTTTTACAAGGTCATAATCCACTTTGCCCTCGCTGTCGTAACACGCTAAATCACTCGGTCTTCCTCCTAGCGCTTCGCCCATGAAAACATATTTAATACCGTTTGATTCTAATGTAAACTTTAGATCGTTTTGATTAAACTGCGGATTAAATTTCGAATACGGTTGTGATCTTACATCAACTAAGTATCGAATGCCAAACTTTTTCAGCACAGACACAAATTCACTGCTCTTTCTGCTTCCATGCCCTATGGTGTAAATTGGCTTTTTTTCCATATTGCAATTTAAGAATTTTTTATTCAAGCTTGTCCTAAAATCTAAATCATCAGGTGGCCTTTATGGATTAATTATCAATGATTTATTACCAGGTTTCTGCCTGTAAGACAGCCCCTACTTATAGGGAACTTGCAAATTACTTCATTATCAATTGTCTTAACCCCGCAAAAAAACCCATTTTTTGCCATGGTTAAGCAAAATGCGTAGGACTTGAAATTTATTGATGTTCTGGAATGTGCACCATGCTGCTACATTTTCAACCCGTTACAAAATGTAACGGTTTCTGGCCTTTCAGTTGTCCCAAGATTTGGGACAACTCAGATTGTCATAGCCCAATACATGACTTAAATCTCAGTTGACTACAAATTGTAGCCAACTCACACCCCTACCTTAATCTGGTTTTCAGGACACTCTGAGTATTTTTAAAAAACTAAAAATATTAGCGCCTGCCGGGAAAGCCTCTATCGGAGAATTGCCTATTTTCGTCCTATGGATAATATGGATAAAAGGGTCTTCCTTCTCGATGCCATGGCGTTGATCTTTCGCGCCTATTATGCGCTGATCAGCAGTCCCCGGATCACGTCCAAGGGACGAAACACCAATGCGCAGTTCGGTTTTACCAATGCCGTGGTAGAGCTGATCAACAACCGGCAGCCATCCCATATGGCCGTGTGTTTCGATACGGAGGCGCCGACGGAGCGGCATACCGATTTTGCCGACTACAAGGCGAACCGCCAGGAGGCGCCGGAGGACCTGATCAGCGCGTTGCCCGATATCAAGGCGATCGTCAAAGGATTCAACATTCCCTGCATAGAGCTGGACGGCTATGAAGCCGACGACGTCATCGGAACGCTGAGCCAGCAGGCTGCCAAAGCGGGATATGAAGTGTACATGGTCACACCGGACAAGGACTACGGTCAATTGGTATCGGATAAGATCAAAATCTACAAACCCGGCTACCAGGGCGGCCCTGCCGAGATCCTCGGGCCGAAAGAAGTGTGTGAAAAATGGAATATCAAGGATGTCTCGCAGGTGATCGATATCCTGGGGCTGATGGGTGATGCCGTCGACAACATTCCGGGCATCAAGGGTGTCGGGGAAAAGACGGCAGCCAAGCTGCTGACCGAATGGGGCAGCCTGGAAAATGTAGTCGCCAATGCAGACAACATCAAGGGCGCACTGGGAGAAAAAGTGCGCGCGGGAAAAGAACTGGCGGTGATGAGCAAGAAACTGGCGACGATCATTACGCATGTACCGGTGGAGTTCCATGAAGAGAACTTCCGGCTCAAGGACTGGAATAAAGAGGCGCTGAATGAGATCTTCACCGCTCTGGAGTTCAGGACCATGGGAAAACGTATCCTGGGCGAGGCATTCAGCGGGACCGGCGCATATACGCCGCCGGAAGGAGTCCAGACGGACCTGTTCGGGAATGCGGTGAAGCCGGCGGCGGGCAAAAAGAAGGCGGGCGCCCCAGGTACAGGCGGGGGCGCGGCGGGGGCTCAAGGCAGTGAGGGTGGCGCAACGGGCGCTGGGGCGGGTGCCCAAGGTGGAGCGACGAGCACGGAAACCGACCGGCTGGAAGAAGCCAGCACGCGTCTGGAAGCAGCTGTGGAAAGAGGCGAAGAGAGCCCGGGAGAAGGGGAAGAGGGAGGAGAGACCGAAGGATCGGTACCGCACGGCAGCCGGACCATTCACAATACCCCGCATTCTTATAGTGCGATCGTCGGAGAAAAGGCTATCTCCGAGTTCGTCGCCCTGCTGCTACAGCAAAAAGAGATCTGTTTCGATACGGAAACGACCGGTATCGATCCGAATGATGTCGAGCTGGTCGGAATGAGCTTTTCCTTTCAGGTCGGTGAAGCGTATTATGTCCCCTGTCCTTCGGACCAGGGTGCAGTGAAAAAGTTATTGGAGGCTTTTCAGCCGCTGTTCGAATCCGGGTCGATAACCTGGATCGGGCAGAACCTGAAATATGACTGGCTGGTGCTGAAATGGTATG
>PMUF01000537.1:12561-13697 GCA_003167015.1 Chitinophagaceae bacterium
AATATGCGCGACGTGGCGCTGGAAAAGATCAAGGATTATGCGGCGGAGGATGCCGACATAACGCTACAGCTGAAACAGACGTTCTTCCCGCAGTTGAAGAAAAAAGAGGTGGAGAAGGTCTTTTATGAAGTAGAGAACCCGCTGGTCCGGGTGCTGACCGATATGGAATTCGAGGGGATCCGGGTGGACATGGAATTCCTCCGCGAATACTCCAAAGAATTGGAAAGGGACGCGCGGCAGGCGGAAGAACGCGTCTATTCCCAGGCCGGCGAGACATTCAATCTTGCCTCGCCCAAACAACTGGGTGAAGTGTTGTTTGAAAAAATGAAGCTCGATCCGAAAGCGAAGAAGACGAAGACGGGACAGTATGCGACGGGTGAGGATGTCCTCCTCAAGCTGGCTGTCAAACACCAGATCGTGGACGATATCCTGGCTTTCCGGGAACTGACCAAGCTCAAATCAACCTATGTCGACGCCCTGCCGGCGATGATCAACCGGAAGACGGGCCGCGTACATACCAGCTATGCGCAGGCTGTGGCGGTGACCGGGCGGCTGAGCTCCAATAATCCCAACCTCCAAAATATCCCCATCCGGACGGAGCGGGGAAGGGAGATCCGGAAGGCCTTTATTCCGCGGAACGAAGAATTCGTACTCGTTTCTGCCGACTATTCTCAGATCGAGCTGCGGATCGTCGCGGCCATCAGCGGCGATCCGAACATGTGCGCCGCTTTCCTGGAAGGCAAGGATATTCACACGGCCACGGCAGCCAAAGTGTTTAATGTGGAGGAAAAGGACGTGACCAAGGAAATGCGATACAAGGCCAAAAGCGTGAATTTTGGCATTATTTACGGACAGGGGGCTTTCGGGTTGGCCGACAACCTGGGCATCAGCCGGTCGGAAGCGAAGGAAATCATCGACAATTATAAGAAGCAATTTGCCGGCATCCAGCAATACATGGACAAAACGATGAATTTTGCCCGGGAAAACGGGTACGTCGAGACCTTAATGGGCCGCAAAAGATGGTTAAAAGACATCAATTCCGCCAATTTCACCATCCGGGGTTTTGCCGAAAGGAATGCCATCAACTCTCCCATCCAGGGGACGGCTGCCGATATGATCAAGCTGGCCATGATCCG
>PMUF01000459.1 GCA_003167015.1 Chitinophagaceae bacterium
CACCAAAGCCAGCCTTATCCTAGGCCAAGCCTCTGCCGCCGGTCAGGCGGCGATAGGCTCCGGGAGCGATACGGCGGAATAAGGCCCCCAGGCCGATGCTCAATGCAATGACCGTCAGGGGCAGCAGGAGAAAGCCCAGCAGACGGTAGGCCGCCAGCGGATACAGCCAGGACAGCATGGGGTTTATTGCATACCCGACGAGGGGGGTGTGAAAGGTGTAGATAAAGAATGAGAAAGCCGTCAGCGCCACAAAAAGCCTGTTATGCATACACCAACGGCTCAGACCGTCCAATCCGAACCACCCGGCTATCAAGCCACTGGCCACCGTCGATTTATGCAGCAATATGATGGCAGGGAATACCTGGTTTCCCAACATAGCCTGCCCTTTAAAGGCTAACCAGGTCTTTGCTGCGGCGGATGCTATGAGAAGGCCTGCCCAGACCAGGATGATTCTCTTCCTGTAAGCTGTGCTGTCAATATTGAAATTTGTTTTTTGTATCCAGATGCCAAAAGAAAAGAACAGTAAGCCTTCCCCTTCCGCGACAACCGACTCAAACGAGCCCATCCACAAAAGCAGTAAGACCACCCAAAATATCCATTTTACGATCGGATGCCCGATACACCAACGCAATAAAGGATAGACGAGGTTATAAATGAACAGCACCCTCAGGAACCATAATTGGTAGGCGATGGTACTGAAGAGCCAACTACGGAGTAATTCAAACCATCGGTAATCATGCAATAGCCTCCGATTGTCGTCGATATAAGCAATCCCCGACGTAAAGACCATGTTGCGGGTGTAGGGGAACAGTTCAAGCAGCCAGGTCATTACTATAGCAAAAGTGCTCCATATTAAATAGGGCAGCAAAAGGGTCCTGAGCCGTCGGCGGATCCGCCTGCTATTGGGCATCTGATCGTGCAGCGCATATAGAAATCCGGAAATGGCAAACAGCATCGGAATAAGGAAGCGCAGAACCCCATTGGCAATAAAATATTCGGTGAAGGTGGTCGGCGTGAGCGCTTCCTGTACGGTGGTCCAGGGTTGCAAAAAACGTTGCTGGAGGTTATAACCATGGAGAAATACGATGAGTATGATGGATATAAATACCCACCATTTGAATTTGTCGCTTATCGAGTTGGCCAGATGCAACGGTTTGTTGTATTGTTTTGTCATTCCCGAAATAGCTATATGAAAAAATCCCTTTTTTTCATCCCCCTTTTCTTGTCCCTGACCGGTTTTGCACAAATCCGGCTGGAGTTAATGGGTGGCTATAACGATGTCAACCTTTCGAATATAGGAAGATTGCCCTTCAGCGCCAACCATTTTCCGCAGGGAGAGTATGTCCCGATAACCTCCTTCCATGCCGGGGCAGCAATGAAGATCGCCTTAGGTAAAAAATGGGCCCTTGAACCGGGTTTATTGTACTTCGGCAATGGCGCTCATCTGAATGCAGCCTATTTAAATCCCGGGGTTTCAAGCTTTATAAACGAGACTATCCATTTATATTATTTGCGGCTGCCGGTGAATGTGCTGTATAAAATCGTGACGGCCGGACCTTTTCATGTTTTTGCCGGTGCGGGATTGTATGTGGCCAGAGGGATCCGGGGTAATGAAAAAGGCACAATATTGGCGGAAGGGGCTGTGCAATTCCCGCCTGATGCGATAAACGATAAGGTCAGATTCGGTAGTCAACCTTCTTCTGACGGGACTTACCTCGCTGCTACGCCGTATGATTTCGGGTACACCATTTTGGCCGGTATCGGCTGGAAAGATCTTCAATTGAGACCCGGCATCAGCAATGGATTCATAAAAGTATTTCCGGGGTCAGATAAAGTATGGAACAGCGCGGCGACTGTTTCGCTGGTCTATCAATTGTGAGGACTATCCCCCCCATTCCTCGAATTTCCCCGTGGTGGTATCCTTTCTTACCCTGCCTGCCTGGAAATACCGTCCGTTCATGACGACATATACCCCCGGCGGCAATGCCTGCACAAAGGC
Source organism: Chitinophagaceae bacterium (assembly GCA_003167015.1). GTDB lineage: Bacteria > Bacteroidota > Bacteroidia > Chitinophagales > Chitinophagaceae > Puia. Next base: position 2,000 of record PMUF01000459.1, read on the forward strand.
CAGCGAGCAGCCCAGGTTGAAGAACCCATCCGAGCTGCCGAATGTATAAGGGATCATCGCGCCGGTCAGCACGATCGTCTTGCCTCCCACCTGCCCCTCCAGGGCCTTCGCCGTCTCTGCCATCGTATCCGTCCCGTGCGTAATGACGATCCGGTCTTCCTTTGCCTTCCGGCATTCTTCCGCGATCCTGGCCCGGTCCTTGTCCGTCAGCAGCAGGCTATCCACCATCATCAGGGTCTGTACCGAGACATCCAGCGTGTGCCGGCTGCGGGATAGCATCTCCGGAAGATGGGTATCCCGGAAGAATAGCTGTCCGGTCAATTCATTGTACTCCTTATCAAAAGTCCCCCCCGTTACAAAAATGCGTATCGTCATAAGCAACCATTTTGTGGGGCGAAAATAAGATAATGGCGGGAAGGGTCCAAGGGGTGGCCGGAAATGGTGTAACTTGTTACGTAGTAAAACCAATGATATGCCGAGCCATACGTTAACACCGGAACAGGTAGCCCTGTACCATGAGCAGGGCTACCTTATTGTAAGGGGCTTTTGCACGGGGCCGGAAGTCGCCAGGTTGTATGCCACTGCGATTAACGACGGAGCGATGCAGAAAAACGCCCTGGATCTGAATGACCAAACAGGAAAGAAGACGAAATTATCCCTGTGGTTTACGCCGGGCAATGACGTGTTTGGTTACCTGACCCGAAGTCAGCGGATGATCAGCGCCGTACAACAATTACTGGGTGACCGGGCCCCGGTTTGTCATTTTCATTCCAAGCTGATGCAAAAGGAACCCAGGGTGGGCGGCGCCTGGGAATGGCACCAGGACTATGGTTATTGGTATAAAAACCAGTTTATGTTCCCGGATGAATTGATCAGTGTGATGATAGCGCTTACCCCCGCCAATAAGGGCAATGGCTGTCTGCAGGTGATAAAAAACTCCCATAAGATCGGCCGGGTCAATCATGGGTTTGCGGGCGAACAGGTAGGCGCGGACATGCAGATGGTGAACAATGCCCTCAAGACTATGGAGCTGGTCTATTCGGAGCTTGATCCGGGAGACGCCCTTTTTTTTCATAGCAACCTGCTGCACCGTTCGGAGGCGAATCTGTCCGAGCATCCCCGCTGGTCTGTCATCTCCTGCTATAGCCTGCAATCCAATCTGGCTTACAATGAGACCTCCACTTCCTGGAAGACGCCTGTCGATATCGTTCCCGACGAAGCCATACTGAACTGGGAAGCAGCGTCATTATCCCATGCGGATTTCCTGAAAAAGGAAAACGATCCGGCCCTGAAGGACACGGGCTGGGAACGGGAGGTCAATCATTAAGACCGCCATTCAGGGTCGATGAGAAATAAGTACCCCCGCTGAGAAGGGTCCGGATGGCCGGAATCAGTTCTTCGAACAGCAGGTGCTTGGGAACGAACCCGGCGGCGCCGGCTTCCTTCGATCGCAGGATGTTCTCGGGTTGCCAGCTGAGGGTCACGATGAGCACCGGCTTGCCGGGGAACCGGCGATTAATCCGGGCGAGCGCTTCCCAACCATCCATACCCGGCATGGCGATATCCGAGATCGTCAGGTCCCAGGGAGATGACAAGGCCCGTTCTACCAGGGTGTGACCATCTTCTACCTGTACGATAGATGCGGCAGGGTAGGCGGTCAGAATGATTCCGGCTATGCCTTTCCTGATAGGTTCGTAATCATCCGCGATAATGATATTCATTCCTGATAGTTTAAAAAAACCCGCCGGGATCAGGGGCGGGTTCAATGGCTTCACTGTATAGGGTTACGCAGTAAAGTAGTTTTCACAGGCTGGATAGGTATTCACAGGCTGGATAGGTGTTCATAGGTTGGATTTGGACGTTGGACATTCGGATACTGGATTCGGGTACGGTTGTTGCTTTTGACACAGTAAAGGTGGCGCCTATTAGCCATTTGACCGCGAAAAGGCTCGGTTCGTTGCGAAAGTGACCGGTAAATTTATTCGCCGGTAAGCAGCAGTCTGTAGTGTCGAGTACTATCCGAAGGGCGAAATCGTATCTTTACGATAGCCATGGGGGCGTCGCCGCCTATGGCGCGCCCTACAAATTCTCCAATGTATCCTTGTAGCCCCGGCCGACGGGGATCGTTATTCCATTCACCTCAACTTCTTCCGACGAATAAGAATCGATCTTGCTGATGGAGACGATGAAGGACCGGTGAACCCGCTTGAACAGATGGGCAGGCAGCAGCGCCTCCATTTCCTGCGTGCTCATTTTTGAAAGATATTCCTTTTTTGTCGTCATGATCTTGATATATTCCCGTTGGCTTTCGATATAAAGGATCTCCGAGAAGAGGATCTTGACCTTCTTTTTCTGCATGTTCAAAAAGATGAAATCTTTGGTCTCCTGGCCGTCATTCGGTCGCTGGTCCTTTTGGGCAGTTTTGACCTTGCCCACGGCAATTAAAAATCGTTCGAATTCGATCGGCTTTAACAGGTAGTCCGTTACATTCAAACTAAACCCCTCCACGGCGTATTGATGATAGGCGGTTGTAATGATGACCGCGGGCGGGTTGGCCAGCGTTTTTAAAAATGCCATGCCTTTCAGTTTGGGCAAATGGATGTCTAAGAAAATGAGGTCGGTGTCATTGTCCCTCAGGAAATCGGTTGCCCGGATGGCGTCTTTGAATGTCCCCTGTAATTCCAGGAAAGGCACCAGCAAAATATAATCGGACAGCACTTTGACGGCTAATGGCTCATCTTCAATAATTATAGCCCTGATCTTAGACATGGCTGGACAGGTTGATTTTTAAAGTGGCTTTGAATACCGATGGCTCTCGTAGGACGGCCAGGCTATAATCAGTATACAGCAATTCCAGTTGACGTCGCAGGTTAGAAAGACCGATATTCTCTTTTACGGTAGTTTCTTCCGTGGACTCTTCGGTGGAATTATTCACGAAGAACGCCAACTGCCTGTTCTTCACCGACAAATGGATATCGACATATGGCCGGTACCTCGTTTCGGAAACGCCATGCTTAAAGGCATTTTCAACCAAAGGGATCAGCAGCAAAGGGGGTAAAGCCTGTTTCATGTCTTCAACATCATAGTTGAAGTTGATCCGTAAGGAGTCATCGTAACGCAATTTTTCGAGCTCGATATAATCGCCGATAATTTTCAGGTCCTGTTCGATCGCTATATAAGACCCTCCGGTCTCATACAGCATGTAACGCAGCATTTTCGACAGGCGGAGGATCGATTCCGGGGCCAGGTCGGACTTGTCCCTCGCCAGGGAATAAATGTTGTTTAAAGTGTTGAACAGGAAATGCGGGTTGGTCTGTGACTTGAGATAGTTGAGCTCCGCCGCCTGCTTATCGATCCTTAGCTGTTGGGCGGTCTGTGTGAGTCTGACATGTTTAAAGATCAGGCTGCATAGGCCAAAGATAATTGTTGCCGGTATGCTGAAACTCGCTTCTTCATGAATGTTATGCCATTTGCCGGTAGGATCGATATAGTCTGTATTCAGGTGTAACCAGTAGCCGAGTTCTGCCCACAGATGAAATCCTTCGGTCAATAGGAAGAGATACCAGGGCAACAGAAGGATACCGATGTAGAATCTACGCCAGCGGAGCCGCGGGACACGGTATTCGTACAGCAGGTAATTCACTAACGTAAGCCAGATAGTCAGCCAAAGACAGTTGAGAACAGCTTGTCCAAATGCCTTATGGTCCGAGGACGTTTCCTGGATCGTGCACATGCATGCGAGCCCGAGACCGACCCAGGCATAGAGCTTAAAACGTTGTATGTCGAAAAGGGCCTTCATTCTTGCGCTTTGCAGACTAAATATAGGCAAAACCCATAGACCGGCCTTCGTTGTTTGTCGACGCAAACCCGTTGTTTATTGACGGCGGCTTCCGGAGTTGCATTGAATTGGCTAGTCTTGTCAAAAATTCTTTTACCATGAACAAAATAATACAATTCGGAGAAAAAGTCGAGGGGTACGATATTCCCGTCCTCAATGAAAGGGAAATCCGGGCATCGGCGGGACTCTTCTTTTTGGCCGTCTTTACGTCCTTAATGGTAATTATCTTCCAGGGCAACTTTTTGCCTGTCAAGTATGTCATCACCATTTTCTTCGCCGATTTTATCGTCCGGGTGTTGGTCAATCCCCGATATTCGCCTTCTTTGATCCTCGGCCGGCTGATCGTCGGGAACCAGACGCCGGAATATGTGGGTGCCCGGCAAAAGAAATTCGCCTGGATTATCGGCCTGGTCCTATCGGCCACGATGTTTACATTCCTGGTGATCGTCAACGCCTTTAGCCCTATCACGGGGATCACCTGTCTTGTCTGCCTCACCTTCCTCTTTTTTGAATCGGCGTTTGGGATTTGCCTGGGATGTAAAGTGTATACCCTGTTCAACAAAGGGAAAACACAGTATTGCCCCGGTGAAGTGTGTGATAAAAAGTCGAAACAGGCCATTCAAAAGACTTCCCTCGTTCAGCTGCTGATTGTGCTTGTTTTTATCGGCGGTGTTATCCTGGCAGGCATTTTATTCCAGGCTAAAATCAGCAAACAACCGTATGACCTTTTTGGACTGACGAACACCTCTAAATAATGTATGATATGCAGGCCCAGACAACTACTTTGGAAGGCTTTTTTGCTGCCTTCAAAAAGGATATCATCGGAGACCGGCAGTATTTCGACTCTCCTTTTGGAAAAAGCCCCATCCTCTATGCGGACTGGACGGCCAGCGGCAGGGCTTACCTGCCTATCGAAGAATGCATACAGAAAGAGATCATGCCGTTCGTGGCGAATACCCATACCGAGAGCACCATTACTGGCAGCCTGATGTCCAGGGCGTATGAAGAAGCCAGGTTTATTGTGAAATCACATGTGAATGCGAATCAGGATGAGGATGCCCTGATTTTTTGCGGCAGCGGGATGACGGGTGCTGTCAACAAACTGCAAAGGATATTGGGCTGGCGGGTGCCGGAGCGGCTGCCCCATTATCTCAGTGGGCAGGTGCGTGTCGATGAAGACCTGAGGCCTGTCGTTTTTGTGACGCATATGGAGCATCACAGCCATCAAATCAGCTGGCTCGAGACCATTGCAACGGTCGAGATCATAGCGGCTGATGAAGAGGGCAACGTGGATCTGGACTGTCTCAGGGAATTATTACAGCGATATAAGTATCGGAAGAATAAAATAGCCGCCGTGACGGCCTGTTCAAATGTAACCGGCATCCAAACGCCCTATCGGGAGATCGCCAAAATAATGCATGAGCATGACGGGTATTGCTTCGTCGACTTTGCCTGTTCTGCTCCTTATGTCGACATCGATATGCATCCGGCGGAAACGGGCGCTGATATCGATGCGCTGTATTTTTCGCCCCATAAATTTTTAGGCGGCCCGGGAACGCCGGGCGTTTTGATCTTCAATAAGAAGATGTACCACAATAAAATACCCGATCAGCCGGGCGGGGGAACTGTCGTGTATAGTAACCCCTGGAAGGCACATGAATATGTGAAAGACGTTGAACAGCGGGAAGATGGCGGGACCCCACCTTTTTTGGGCGCGATAAAAGTGGCGATGTGCATCCGGCTGAAGGAGAAGATGGGGACTGATAATATATTACGGCGGGAGGAAGAGATATTACGGATCATCTTCGACCGCTTCGCACAAATGGAAAATGTGCACGTCCTGGAAGGCGGCGTAAAAAAGAGGTTGGGTGTAGTGGCCTTTATTATTCCGGGGGCACATTACAATCTGGTCGTCAAAATGCTGAATGACCGGTTTGGACTGCAGACAAGAGGCGGTTGCTCCTGTGCGGGGACTTACGGGCACAGGCTGCTGCAGGTTGATGAACGCAGGTCCTATGAAATATGGAACCGGATCCGTCGTGGAGATCTGGGGAGCAAACCGGGATGGGTCAGGTTGTCCGTCCATCCCACCATGACCGATGCGGAGATCGAATTTATAATGGATGCTATCGAATTGACATCGGCCTACTGGCATACGTGGGCGAAAGACTACTCTTATGATGCCGCGTCCGGACAATATTTTCACCGGGAGGTGGAATCAAAGGAAAGAGACAGGATCGAAGGGTGGTTTACTGTTTAGCTCCGTGCGCGGGAGGTCAGAGGTCGGCGGTGGCCCGGGCCCTTTGAAGGAAGCTTTGCTTTTCTAACTGTTCTTCCACTTCTATGATGGCTTGCATGAGATTGTTCTTCGTGTCGACGAGTGCTGTAAAAGCAGTAATCATGATCTCCCATACCGGTTTCATCCGTTCGATCAGGGCAGACCCTTTATGCGTCAGTTGAACCAGCCGTCGTCTTTCATCCGCCGTATCTTTTACCGACCGGATCAGATTTTGTTCTTCCAGCTCTTTCAGCAGACTGATCGTCGAGGGATGTGTATAGCCGATCTCGTGCGCCAGTTCGACGACACTCAGCAATGGCTTTACATGCAGGGAATAAATGACAGGGAACCATTTGGGTTCAAAATCGATATCATGGTCCTTATAAATCAACAAACCGTCTTTGCGGAGCCTGTCACTCAGGCGTTGCAGCCGGGTAGCGATTCCCAGGATGCCCGATTGATCAATCACGTTCATGGTCCTGTTGTTTAGCCAAATGTAAATGATAGAAAATGGTGTCCACTGCCATCCGGGGGAAGTAAGCAGGCAATGCCTCTTTGTCTATCCTTTGAAAGCCGTTCCGCTCGTAGAAACGATGTGATGCTTTGAGGATTTCGACTGTCCCGAGGTAGAGATCGGTAATTTTGCACTTTGTACAATGGTCCTCTAATGTCAGCAATAAGCCGTGGGCAATGCCCCATTCCTTACCCCGGTATTCTTTTTGGACAAACATCTTCCGCAGGGCTCCGGCATGATGTCCTGTGGCAATGAGGGCAATCGTGCCTACCAGCCGGTCCTGATCGAAGGCGCCCCAGAACCCGCCGCCGGTAGCGGAATAGTATGTGTCGATATCCAACAGGTCAGGCTGGGCCTCGCGGGTAACCGGGACGTTGAATTCGATTTGCTGGATGGGCAAAATAAGATCAATGATTGGCTGACAGTGGGCGTTGGTTAGCGGCTTAATGTTGATTTCCATATACTTGCGGCATTTGTGTATAAATCTACGTAGTTAACTACATAAATGCAAATATTTTGGTGAAAAATCCCGGAAAGGCGGGTGGGGCAGCCCCCCACTTCTGTTCGTCGGGCAAAAGCTCCTTTCGTCGGGCGAAAAGGGGTGCCGGACGAAAAAGTTTCCTTCCGGCCGGTGTTTTTTACATCTTTGTATCAGCAACGAAAGAGATCCAAATCCTTAAGAAAGCAATCCAAATCTGAAGAACCCAAATAAATCCAACATTTTTAAGAACCTGAAATCCGAAGCCTAAGAAAAACTAAAGCATCATCCAAATCCTTGAAAACAGACAAGATCCTCTAACGCTTGAAAACCACCAAAATCCAAATCCAAAAAATCAACATCTCTTATCCAATCCCTACGTTAAACCGAATGAAGAAGTAATTAAACCCTGACAAAACGATTAAATGATTTTTGCCGCCCCTGCACATGAGGGGCGGTTTTTTTATTATTTAATGCGTGATTTTCCAAAAGAAACGGAACTTAGCATCCATCAAACTCATTTTATGGCTCTAAGTCCTTTTGCCGGCCGCTTGCCCGATCCGTCCATGCTGGTCAATATACCTGCGCTCATTACAGCCTATTATACCGGTGTACCGGACCCTTCCGATCCCGATCAGCGGATTGCTTTCGGGACTTCCGGCCATCGTGGCGGCTCGTTGCGTAATTCTTTCAACGAATCGCATATCCTGGCGATTACCCAGGCCATTTGTATGTACCGGAAACAAAAGGGAATCGACGGCCCGGTCTTTATGGGCATGGACACGCATGCTTTATCTACGCCGGCCCATGCCACAGCGCTGGAAGTACTGGCGGCCAACGGCGTGGATGTCATGATCGCTACAGGGGATGAATATACGCCCACGCCGGCTGTTTCCCATGCGATCATCAAGTACAACCTGGGCCGGATCAAGGGATTGGCCGATGGGATCATCATTACACCGTCCCATAATCCGCCCGATGACGGCGGGTTCAAATACAATCCCCCCAATGGCGGACCGGCGGAATCCGAAATCACCAAATGGATCGAAAATACCGCCAACGGCCTGTTAGAAGAAATGACCCGCGGTACGGGGACATCTGGTATAAAAAGGATACCCTTCGAAAGGGCGCTGAAGGCCGGCACCACTCACCGGCATGAGTATCTGAATAACTATATCAGCGATCTCGGGGATGTGCTGGATATGGATGTGATCAGGGGTGGAACGGCGAAGCTGGCGGTCGACCCGCTGGGCGGGGCAGGCGTTCATTACTGGCAGCCGCTGTCGGACAAGTACAAGCTGAATATCACCGTTGTCAATACCCAGGTCGATCCGACTTTTCGCTTTATGACCGTAGACCACGACGGCAAGATCAGGATGGATCCTTCTTCTCCTTATGCGATGAAGAGCCTGCTGGACCGGAGAGACCAGTTCGACATTGCTTTTGCCTGTGATACAGATCATGACCGGCATGGCATCGTCACTAAGCATGCGGGCCTGTTACCGCCGAATCATTACCTGTGCGTGTGTATAGACTATTTGTTCCGCAACCGGCCGGGCTGGAGTGAAAAAGCAGCAGTAGGAAAGACAGTCGTCAGCAGCATGTTGATCGACCGGGTAACGGCGAGGCTGGGACGACAGCTGTACGAAGTGCCGGTAGGGTTTAAGTGGTTCGTGGACGGCCTGGTGGACGGCAGCCTTGGTTTTGTCGGCGAGGAAAGCGCCGGAGCAGCCTTTCTCCGCCATAGCGGAAAGGTCTGGACGACGGATAAAGACGGGTTCATCCCGGCTTTGCTGTCGGCAGAGATCATGGCCAGGACAGGGCGGGACCCCGGCGAGATCTATGAGGGGCTGACTGCGGAGTTGGGTGCGCCCGTCTATGACCGTATCGACGCTCCCGCGAGTGCGGAACAGAAGAAGATCTTGTCGCAGCTCAACCCGCAGCAGATACAACAGAAAGAGATGGCCGGCGAGCCGATCAAGTCGATGCTGACTAACGCCGTCGGTAATGGGGCAGCCATAGGTGGCTTAAAAGTATCTACGGCGAATGGCTGGTTTGCGGCCCGGCCTTCGGGGACGGAAAATATCTACAAGATCTATGCGGAGAGCTTCAAGGGGAATGATCACCTGCAGCTTATTCTCAGTGACGCACAGTCCATCGTCGACAAGGCGATCGGGAAATAAAGGAGGGGAATCAAGCGATTGGAAATAATCACTAAAAATTATAGGTTATGAGCAACCTGGCACAACACTACGGCAATCCTATCAGCAGTCTTCAAACGGCGGAAACAGAAGGTTTCGATTCACTGATGAGCCTGGCGCTGGATATGCGCTGGTCCTGGAACCATACGGCCGATGAATTATGGAGTCAACTGGACCCTGCCTTATGGAACGAGACACATAATCCCTGGCTGGTCATCCAAAGCGTATCCGATGACCAGGTTAAGCACCTGCTGGCGTCGCCATCGTTCCGCGCGCAACTGGACTCCATTATCAGAGAACGGCAGGAGGACGATTCGCAGCCAGGCTGGTTCAAAACGAATCATCCGGATACTGCCCTGAAAACTGCGGCGTATTTCAGCATGGAATT
>PMUF01000440.1 GCA_003167015.1 Chitinophagaceae bacterium
GCCCAGTGCGTAAAGCTCCCCAGCGTCTGCCCCTTCGCCCTCACCGCATTCGGGAAGATCTCCGAGATGAACACCCATATCACTGCCCCCTGGGAGAAAGCGAAAAAGGCGATATACATCAAAAGACAGATCGTGACCAGGTTGCCGCTGAAATCCCGCGTGAAAAAGGCATAGGCCACAAACCCCAGCGACAGGATCAGCCCCGCCGACCCGATCAGCATCAGCGTCTTGCGCCCGAAGCGGTCGATAAAATTGATCGCCAACGCGGTGAAAAGGAAATTCACCGCCCCGATACCCACCGTAGAGAGCAGCGAGGAATGCTTGCCGAGCCCGGTCATCTCGAATATCCTGGGGGAATAATAAATGATGGCATTGATGCCCGACACCTGGTTGAATACCGCAAAGAGAACCGCCAGCATAACCGGCGTCCGGTATTTTTTAGACAATAGAGGTGCAGGATCGGTGTCCTCCTTTTGTAATGCTCCGGCGGCCTGGATGGCGGCCACGTCCCGCTGATACGTCTCAGGGCTGATGATTTGCAGCGTCTTGACGGCCTCCTCTATCTTTCCTTTGTGCAGGATCAGCCATCGCGGGCTCTCGGGAATAAACCGCAGCAAGACCAGGAACAGGAAAGAAGGGATAGCCTGGATGCCCAACATCAGCCGCCAGGGGTTCTCACCCGTATACCCGATGAGGTAATTAGACAGGTAAGACATCAGGATGCCGAATACCACATTGAACTGGAACAGCGCCACCAGCCCGCCCCGCTTTGCCGCCGGGGAAACTTCCGAGATATAAATAGGGGCGGTCACAGAGGAAGCACCTACACCCAACCCACCGGCAAAGCGGAAGAACAAAAACATATACCAATTCGTGGACAAACTCGTCCCCAGCGAAGACACCAGGTACAACAGCGCAATGACAATAAGCGTCTTTTTCCTCCCGATCCTGTCTGAGGGAATAGCACCCAGCAATGCGCCAACGACCGTCCCGATCAACGCGATCGAAATCGTCAATCCATGCTGAACGGCATTTAAGTTCCAATATAGTTGAATGGATTTTTCCGCTCCCGAGATCACCGCCGTGTCGAAACCAAAAAGAAACCCGCTAAGGCTCACGACGAGCGACCAAAAAAATACATACCTCTTCAGCATATGGCAATCAGTTATGGTCCGCCAAAGTAGGTCCGGAGTCATGCAAACTCCGTTCGTATTCGTATCAATCTCATTCAAAAAAGTATTTGGCAAAACGCAGTCGACAAATGTCTGATCTTCATACATTTGCATAATAGAATAAGAGAAGGGGCCCGAAGCTGTTTTCGATTTTGTACCCGTGTTTTCTAATTTAAGCGATAATTTTACTTCCGATGTTTGCCACCACCATCACTGCTAATCCGAAGGCATGGAAGACATGCATCTTCGCCGCGCTTTCGTGTTTTTTGTACACGTTCCTTAATTCCTGTACGTCAGACAAACCAGAGGTCAAATACCGCATCGGCTTCTCTCAATGCACCGGCGGCGACAACTGGAGAAAGAGTATGCTCCAAAGCATGCAGCGGGAACTCTCCTTTCATCCCGGGACGGAGCTTATCTATAAAGATGCACATGACAGCAGCGCCCTTCAGGTGGCACAGATCAGGGAATTGCTGGCCGATAAGATCGATATCCTGCTGGTTTCTCCCAACCAGGCCCAGCCACTCACCGCGGTAGTGGAAGAAGCATTCAACGAAGGGATACCCGTGATATTCCTTGACCGCAAGACAACCTCCAATCTCTACAGCTGCTTTATCGGCGCCAATAATTATGAAGTCGGAAAGTTGGCCGGCGCCTATGCCGCACACCTGCTGCATGAAAAAGGCAAGATCATCGAGATCCTCGGCCTGCAAGGCTCTACGCCCTCTATCGAAAGACAACGGGGCTTTGCGAGCGGTATCAGCCCCTATCCCGGTGTCCAGCTGATCGACCAGATCAATGGCAACTGGCAAAAGCCCATCGCCGCCGCGGCCCTCGAGTCCGTCAAGGGCGAACTGGCCAAAGCCGATCTCGTATTCGCCATGAATGACCCCATGACCCTCGGCGCCTATGAAGTCTATAAAAATGCCGGCATTACCAAAAAGATCCACTTTATCGGTGTGGACGGCCTTCCCGGCAATGCCAACGGCATCCAGTTCGTCGCCGAAAAAGTCTTCGACGCGACGGTGCTGTATCCGACCGGCGGGCAGGAGGCTATCCAAATGGCCTTCCGGATCCTGAACCATGAGCCCGTCGAAAAAGATCATATCATGCAGACCCTCGTCATCGACTCCTCCAATGTCGCGATGATGAAGCTGCAGACCGACAAGATCCTCAGCCAGCAAAATGACATCGAAAGACAAAGAAAGGTGCTCGGCGAGCAGCTGCGCATTTACAATAATCAGCGGAACGTCCTCATCGCCTCAGTTATCGCCTCCATCCTGTTGCTGACCTTCGGCGGCATCACCTTTTATTCCCTGCGGGCCAACCGAAAGATCAACCGGTTGCTGAAACGGCAAAACGAGGAGATCCTGGACCAGAAAAACCAATTGGTGGAAATGACCGCCAAAGCGCAGGAGGCCACGGAAGCCAAATTCAACTTCTTCACCAATATCTCGCATGAATTCCGGACGCCCCTGACCCTCATCATGGGTCCCCTCGAAGACATCCTGTCCTCCGCCCGGCTGCACTTTACGACCCGCAGCAGCCTCGAGCTGATCCATAAAAATGCCGTCCGGTTGTTGCGGTTGATCAACCAGCTGATGGACTTCCGGAAAATAGAGAATGGCAAAATACAGGTCAAGGCGTCGGAAAACAACCTCGTCGAATTTGTGACCGAGATCACGGACTCCTTTGCGCCGATGGCCCGAAAAAAGAACATCACCTTTAATATCCATTCTAAGGAAAAACGCATCGATGCCTGGTTCGATGTCAACATGCTCGACAAAGTGCTCTTCAACGTGCTGTCCAATGCCTTTAAATTCACCAATGATCACGGGCTTATCACTATCGACGTGGAAAAGAACGATGCCGGAACCATGGCCCTCATCAAAATTACCGACACCGGCGTGGGCATGACACCCGAAGTGGTCGAACATGCCTTTGACCTTTTCTTCCAGGGCCATATCGATACCTTCAAAGGCTCGGGGCTGGGGCTGGCCCTTTCCAAAGAATTGATGTCCCTGCATCATGGCACCATCCACATCGCAAGTGAAAAATGGAAGGGAACCACCTTTGAAATTGGGCTCCCCCTCGGAAAGCAACACCTCGAAGAAGGGGAGCTGGTGGAAAAGCCGGAATTCTCCCCCACCATCTTCGAAGAGATCACTATGTATACGACAGACCCGCAGCCCGGCGCCGTCGAGGCGGAAGAGGCCATCCCTTTGCCGAAAGCTTCTTCCATCCTGATCATCGAAGACCATCCGGATATGCTTCATTTCCTGCAGTCAAGGCTTGGCCGTTCCTATGAATGTCATGAGGCCGAGAACGGGGTCATGGGACTGAACATGGCCTATGAGATCGTTCCCGATCTCATCATCTGCGATATCATCCTGCCCGGTAAAGATGGAATGTACCTCGTCCAGACCCTCAAGAACGATATCCGCACATCTCATATCCCCGTCATCTTACTGACTGCCGTCAGCAACATCGAACGGCAGATCGAAGGGCTCAGGCTCATGGCAGACAGCTTCATCACCAAACCCTTCAACCTTCAATACCTGGAAGAGACCATCCGTAACCTGCTGAAAAAGCAGGAGCTGCTGAGGGACCACTTCCTCAGCGAGCTGCAGGAGGGAAAGCGGGTGCCGCTGCCCAAAAAGATCGACCGGAAATTCGTCAATGAATTTGTTGCCCTGGTAGAGAGCAATATTTCCAACGAAAATTTCGGGGTGGACGACATCTGCCGGGAGATCGGCATCTCCAAGGTGCAGCTCTACCGCAAGATCAAATCCCTGTTGGGTTATAACGTCAATGAATATATCCTCAATGTCCGGTTACAGAAGGCAAAATACATGATCGCCAAAGAAAACCTCACCATTTCCGAGATAGCCTTTAAAGTCGGGTTTTCCTCGCAGGCTTACTTTTCTACTGTGTTCAAATCTAATTTTTCGATGACTCCGTCTGAGTATAAGGAGAAGATGAAGGCGTAAAATCCACCCACGCTTTATACAGGTCCCAGGCCACCTGCAGCCTGATGACGCCGCCCGGTTCTGGCAGCAGGTCTATTTTCAACGATTCAACCTTCTCCCCGGTTTGTTCAACGTGCATCGGCCATTTCATCAAGTCCGCCGTGGAGTCATACTCCGTCCCCCATACATTGGCCTTCCTGTTGACGATCAGCCACCAGCCCTTTTCCGTGGGGTACGTCCAGAGAGAATATTCCCCCGCCGGCAATGTCTGTCCGTCATGCTGCAATGGGAGCCCCAGGCGAAGTTTCGTTGCATTGTTGGCGCCCGTGCGCCAGATACGGTTCCAGGGTACGATCAAAGCCCTTTTGACGCTGCCCCTGGTGGCGGTCATGCTGATGTTCAGCTCATTTTCTCCCCGGCAGGCTCCGCCTGCAAGTCCTGCCTTTATTCAAAACTATGCATGGTACACTCCTTCGGGCGAATTCGTAGCCTGGAGTACACTGGCAAATGCGATCATTGTAAGCGGGGATAATACCGATCCGACCGGTGGAACCCTGGCCCTGGAAGGCTATATACTCGCACCCATAATAACCTATCAGACAAGCGCCCCGCCACGGGGCGTTTTTTTTACCGGCGCCCGCAAGCTATTCAACCAATACCTGCTTGATAAAGATTGCATGGCCCTGTTTATCCGCCAGTTGAGCCGAATAGATCCCGGCGCCCAACCCGTCAGGCAGGCTGATCGCCTGATTCATGACGGGGCCCCCGCTGCATTCCTGGCTGAGAACCAATGTCCCGCTGAGATCATACAGACGCAGTACATAGTTGCCGGGGGTGAGTCCCTGCGCCGCGATCATCAGCTGCCCGTTCCTGACCGGGTTCGGATAAATCGCCAGGGAAAGGCCGCCGGCGGCAGCAACGGCATTGTCGATCGAGCATACCTGGCTATAGGCAGTCACACTCCCGGCCGCATTGACCAGTTCCAGCCGGTAATAGTTATTCCCGGCCAATGGGTGCGGATCGATGGCAGTTTGCGGGCCCGGCGCAACAGAAGGAAACTCCATCAGCGTAGTATAGCTGGCCCCATCGCTGCTTCTTTCGACCAGAAGGGTCGACTCATCGTCAACTACTCCCAATTGCCAGTTCAGCCGCACCTGGCCGCTGACATCGACAGCGGTAAAGCTCTCTACGCTGGCAGCTAATACGACATAGCTTGCACTCGTGACCCACAGCCCGGTAATGGCCAGCGGGTCGAGGCCGCCGGTCGATCCGTTGTCTGTCGTGGTGGGGAAATAAGCGGCGTTGGTATAAGCGACCATGGCCGAAGCAGGGCTGAAGACGTCGTCCGTTTCAAACAGCGAATAACCATAGATCCTGGTATTATTGGCCACGCCCAGATCCGTAAAACGCACCAGTACACCGTCCCGGTTTTGGCTGGTGACAGCATCCATGAACAGCAGGCCGGGATCTCCGGGGTTCTGCCGCAGGGTAATAAAGTTCACCACACCCCCAACACCCGAACCATAGTTGGCGCTTCCCACCGATACCGCGGCATCATAGCCCGAGGGATTACCGCTGCCATCCAGCGAAGTGATCGCGGCAATATAGAACGGGTCGTGACCACCCGCATTCCCCCTGTCAAAGACGGTAAAGCCAGCCTTCGTATTGTCCGTCGCACTGATGCCGCCGGGAAAGATCACATCGACCCTTTCGATGTTGTTGTTATCCGTGGTCGTCGCATTCTGAAAGACATTGTCGATCCCCACATTGAACAGCCGTTTAGTGAACAAAAGCTCCAGGCTGTCGTCAACATAATCGGGGTACAGCTGGGCAGTGCCGCCGGAATTAACCGTAGCCGTAGTGCTTTGATACCACATGTCTTTACGCAGGCCCGTTACACTGGCGTTGTTGACCCGCCGGAAAAGTACATTCATGGCAGCCGCCTGGTAATGAAAGTTCTCGCTCAGTGCCGTAAAAGAATCCAGGATCTGGTTGTTGTTCGTGGTGGATACGTCGGTGCCGAACTCGTAGATGTAGGTATTGCCGGTAAATCCGCTGGCGGAATTGCCGGTCGCGCCGGTTCCGGTATAGGTGGTCGCTGTCGTCGCATTGGTAAAGTGAGTGAAGACCGCGGTGACCGGTGTCTGCGCTGTGGCGCTTCGCAGCCAAACCAGTGACATAATAAAAAACAGCAACGAAACGAGCCGTTGCTGGCTTTTCCCAGGGAGGATAAAGGAGTTTGATGTTTCCACGCAGCTAAAATAATCTGACTTTGGCTGGAAAAAGAGTATGGAAGCGGTAATTTGAATGGTGTAAATGTTTACCCCAGCCTGCGGATCAACTATTTTTGATCATCGTTCTAAGCCGTCGGCAGTGTCGCGCCCATTTCCTTCAGCGCCCCCACCAGCACATCCAGTTCTTCCGGCAGTGTGAACAGATTGGGTGTGATGCGGCAGCCCTGTACACCGGCCTCCGGCGCATCGATGGCCACGGTATAGATCTTATAATGTTTTAGCAGCCTATGCGCGCCATCCACCATCACCTCCACGCCCCGGGCATGGGCCATGTCGCAGATCATCCTGACCGGTATGATCTGCCCGGTGATATTTATCAGGTGACTCACCATCAGCAGCCGCGTCCGGGGAGTAATAGCATCAGCATACAGGGATACGAGCTCCTCATCCGAAGCGGGATGGTTCGGGACCGACACCAGTTTGGGAACGACGCCATAACGCCTGCCCACCTGACGGAACATATTGAGCATCGCGCCGTAGTCCTGTTGCGCCATGATCGCCTCATCACCTGTCTGCCAGGGATAACCGCTGATCACCATGTCCAGGGATTCGGTGGTATTGCGGGTGATGATCAATTCTTCCGCGCTGCAGCCGGCTATCTCCGCCAATCGGGCTGCCATGGCCTTCTTCCGTTCAAACTGCACGGTACGCATATAATAGGCGCCCTGGTAATTCACCTCTTTGACGCGGCTGATAAAGGCTTCGAGGACCTCCTCCGGCTGATCACCAAAACGCCCTACCCATTCCGACAGCAGGCTGCCCGACAACGGTCCGCATCGGCCAGACAGCGGCCAGGTAAGGCCCGCCATGGTCATGCTTTTCAAAAAGGTCCTTTTATCCATTGGATTAAATTAATTCATTTTCTTTCGCCCCTCCAACAACATTCGTTACCTCTGCATAACTATGACGATGAAAGCGATCCATTTAAAAAGATTTGGTATCGGCAACCTGGCATTGGTCGATATTCCCCGTCCTGAACCCGGAAGCCATGAAGTGTTGGTCCGCATCACGGCCGCCGCCATCCAATACCTCGATAATATCGTCATAGAAGGTACGATTATTCCTGATTTACCACTCCCCCATATCCCCGGTTGTGAAGGCGCAGGCGTCGTGGAATCCGTAGGCCAGCACGTCACGCGGTGGAAAAAAGGAGACCGGGTCATCATCCCCTTCATCCAACGATGGGCAGCTGGTCAGCTAACACCCTGGCAAAACGAGATCCGCACCGGCGTTCAAATTCCCGGAGCCCTGTGCGAGTATACCGTACAGCCCGAAAATACCCTGGTCCGGGCTCCTGAAAATTTGACGGATGAGGAGGCCGCCACCCTTCCGGTCATCGGCCTTACCGCCTGGTCGAACCTGGTATCACTGGCTAAGATCCGGGCAGGGCAGGTCATCCTTATTCAGGGCAGCGGCGCAATCTCCTTGTTTGCGCTGCAAATCGCCAGGGCATTCGGCTTGAAGATCATCGCGACCACAGGCAGCAAAGAAAATGAATCAAAACTCAGATCCCTCGGGGCCGAGGAAGTGATCAACTATAGAGAAAAGAAAGATTGGAGCAAAGAGGTGAAAAGGCTGAATGGCGGCCTGGGCGTCGACGTAACGCTGGACATTGGCGGAATGCAAACCATTCAGCAAAGCATCCTTTCCTGCAGAGAGAACGCCTATGTCGGCCTGGTCGGGTTCCTGACCGGAAGCGAAATCACGGTAGACGTACATTACCTGATCATGAACAACATCCGTCTGCAAGGATACACTGTAGGCCATGCACAGGATCTGGAAGGGCTCGTATCCGCTATCTCCGCCAACAATCTGAGACCCGTCATCGACAGCATATTCCCGATTGAAAAAACGCAGGAGGCATTCCAGCTATTGAAATCAGGCCACTCTTTCGGCAGGATCGTAATAAAGATCTGAAAGCGCTCAGGTCCCGCCGCCCCACTGCTGTCCAACCCACGCGCAAAGCTCCCGCTTCTAGTATCGGCCGCGC
>PMUF01000044.1 GCA_003167015.1 Chitinophagaceae bacterium
AGGTGGTCTGCAGATGCTGATAGGCCTGGACGTAATCGTTATAGTTCGCACTGTAAGGTCCGCGCCGTTGTGTCCAGCCTTCGTCTTCGGGGCAGATGCTCCAGCTTTCTACGATGCCCCACTGGCTATAGGTGCCCCAGTGCATCAGCAGTCCGAACTTATTGTCCTGCCAGCGGTCCAGTTTAGCCTGCACGAGGCTATCGGCGGTGGGGATGTATGCTTTATAGGCATTGACCTGCCACAGCGCGTATCGTTTGTACTGTGCCGGCAGTCGTTTTGTAAAGTCTTTCCAGTTGCGGGCTCCTTTCGGGCGCCATAGCACTTCCGACAATGCGCTCAGCCGGGGGAAGAGCATGTATTCCACCTTGCGGGGGTTGCTCATATATTCCGTCCAGAGATTGGCCTGGGCTCCCAGCACATAGCGGCTTTCGTCAGCACTCAACTCCTTAGGTACGGGCTCGTACGAGTAAACTTTTTGCAGTGGAAGATAGCCGCCGATGGTCAGCGAGTCGTCGTTACGGATCTGGGAGTGGTCGAAATAGACATAGTCTCCGGGGGTCATGATGACGTCGTGATGCTGATGTGCCGCATCGATGCCGCCTTTTTCGCCGCGCCAGCTCATGATCGTGGCATTAGGGGCGATGCCGCCTTCCAGGATCTCGTCCCAGCCGATGATCTGCCGTCCTTTCGAGTTGATGTATTTCTCGATCCGCTGAACGAAATAGCTTTGAAGTCCCTCTTCATCTTTCAGCCCGAGGTCTTTTATCCGCCGTTGGCATTTGGGGCAGGCTTTCCAGCTATCTTTCGGGCATTCGTCGCCGCCGATATGGATATAATGAGAAGGGAAGAGCGTCATGACTTCATCCAGCACGTCCTGCAGGAAGGTGAATACGCTGTCATTACCGGCGCAAAAGACGTCCTTGAAAACACCGAAGCCGTGCTGGACATGATAGGGGCCCCCGGTACAGCCCAGCCAGGGGTAGGCCGTCAGTGCGGCGGAAGAGTGGCCTGGCAGTTCGATCTCGGGGATGATAGTGATATAGCGATCGGCCGCATATTTGACGACATCCCGGATCTGGTCCTGCGTATAGTAACCACAGTATTCGATGCTGTCATCGCCTGTGCCGGGCGCATGCCCGATGATGGTGCCGCTGCGGCATGATCCGACTTCCGTCAGCAGGGGATATTTTTTGATCTCGATCCGCCAGCCCTGGTCTTCCGTCAGGTGCCAGTGGAAGTAGTTCATTTTATGGAGGGCGATGTAGTCGATAAATTTCTTGACGAACTCAACAGGAAAGAAATGCCGGCCGACGTCGAGGTGCAGGCCGCGCCAGGAAAAGCGGGGGTAGTCGTCGATGGTGACGGCCGGAATGCTGAAGCCGGTCGATGCCGACATGCCGTTTGCCGATGTCCCTGCAGCTGAGGCCGGGCTTATGGCCGGGCCATGATCGGTCATGACGAATGGACTTAGCGGCAGCAGCTGGATCAGGGTCTGAATACCGTAGAAGATGCCAGAGCCGCTGGAACTGGTGATGGTGATGCCGGCCGGTGACGCCTCGAGGTGATATTGTCCATCCGGTGATGGCGGATTGTTGCCGGCGGTTCGGGCCAGGACGATATAGTTGGCCGATGGTTGTTTTGAGCTTACGGTCAGACGGAGACCATAGAGCCGTTGAAGGTAATCGTTGAAAAAGCTTACTGAGGGCTGATCCTGATCATCTGCTATCAGCAAGGTATGTTCGTCGATCAGGAAGTGGCCATCATGCCATTGGGTGCTGACCGGCTCGGGGATGATGGCGACGGGTTGCGCGTCGGCCAGGCAGCTGGCACCCAGGAGGGCCAGCACGGGCAAAAGTCGTAGGTGGTTATACATAGGACGAATTTAGGCGAAAAAGGGGGCCGGTGAGCGGCCCCCTTAAAAAGTTAGTTTAGCACCGGCAAAGTGATCCCCGAAGGATGCGCTGGGTCGTGGTAGATGCGGATCGTAGCTTTTTGGAAATCCGCCTCGCCGGCGGTCGGGATATTGACGAAGGTCTGGGGATTGATATCGACCAGCGGGAACCAGCTGCTTTGCACCTGTACCATGATACGATGGCCTTTCTTAAAGGTGTGCGCGATCTCGTTCATATTGAAGGCGACTTCCGCCGGCTGGCCGGGGACCAGCGGCTCCGGCCGTTCATAGCTGTTGCGGAACTTACACCGGAAGACTTCGGCCCTGACGAGGCGCTGATAGCCGGCGGGTACCGCGGCGGTGATGCCTGGTTCCGAGCCCGGCAGGACGTCGATCAGTTTGACGATGAGGTCGGCATCGGTACCGGTAGAAGAGAGGAAGATGTCGGCTTTCAGCCGGCCGGTGACCGTCATCGAGTCTGTCAGCGGTGCGGTTTCATAGACGAGTACGTCAGGCCGCTCCGCGGCAAAGCGTTGATCAGTGACGATGTATTGGTTATCCCTGGAGGCATGAATGCCGTCGATATAGGGGACCGGATGGGCCGGGTCGCTGACGTATTCGTCAAAGCCGCCGCCGGCGGATACCGATGTATTGCCAGGCGAACCAGAGGCTGCTGCCGGCGACTGCGGCGCAAGGCCGCCCTTGTCCCGAAGGAAAAACTTCACCGGTTTCGCTTCAGCCGGGGGCCAGGCAGCATATTCCTTCCATTGGTTGGCGCCCGTCTGGAAGACTGTTGCTTCCGGCAGTGCGGCCATAACGGAATCTTTGAGGTAATGGTCGAAGAAATTCGTTTCGATCTCATGGTAGTGATCATTGACATTCTGCCCGAAGTCCAGGGGACCAAATTTTGTCCAGCTGCCGGCTGCCCAGCCGCCATGCGTCCATGGTCCCATGACGATGTGGTTGTCGTTGTGAGGCGACTGTTGTTCGATGGCCTCATAGGTCCGCAGGGAGCCGAACATGTCCTCTGCATCGAACCAGCCGCCTACCACCAGTACTGCCGGGCGGATATTGGTGAGGTGGGGCCGGATATTCCGGGCCTGCCAGTAATCGTCATAGGTAGAGGCTGCCAGGTATTCGTTCCAGATCTTGCCCTGGTTATTGAAATACTCCGGCTTGTTGGAGTTCTTCAATGGGCCCAGATCCAGGAAGAATTGATAGGCGTCCGGGTATTCGACGTGAAAAATGTTGCCGCCATAGTCCTTGACGGGGACCGGCCGTTTGACGTCGAAGAAATTATCGAAATCGAAATTGTCCAGCAGGAAGAAGGCGCCGTTGTGGTTGGCATCATCCCCGATGAACTCGTCGGTGACGGGCGCCTGAGGCGAGACGGCTTTGATGGCGGGGTGAGCGTCGGGCAGAGATGCCGAGGCATAGAACCCCGGATAGGAGATACCCCAGATGCCTACGCGACCGTTGTTGTTTTTCACGTTCTTCAGCAGCCAGTCCACCGTGTCCCAGGTGTCGGAGCTTTCGTCGGTTGACTGATCGGCCGGGGCCGGCGCTTTTAGTTTGCCGTGTTTCGCGGCAGGTAAGGCGTTATGCGGGTCCTTCCTGGCCGGCGTCATCTCCTGGAACTGACCTTCGCTCATATAACGTCCGCGGACATCCTGGTAGACGAAGATGTACATTTCATGCATCAGGGTGCGGTTAGGGCCCAGCGAACCTTTATACAGCGTATCTCCATAAGGGCCGGCGGAATAGGGCGTCCTTTCCATCAGGAAGGGATAGGAATGACTGTGATCTTTCGGCGTATAGATGACCGTGTACAATCTTTTGCCGTCCCGCATCGGGATATAGACTTCCTGTTTGTCGAAATTTTGCCGGACAAAATCAGGTTCTCCGCCCCTGCGGTTCTGTCCGCAGCTCAGTAGTGGCAGCAATAGCAGCGTGAGCCCGAGGCGGCTGCACTGCAGTATGATCTTACGCATGGTATTAGTTTTTATATACCGGCAGAATGATTTTCGAAGGATGATCGCGGTCGTGCCAGACACGGATCGTTTCCTTCTGGTAATCGCTGTCGTCGGCGGTGTAGATGTCCACGAATTTCTGCGGATTGCGGTCTACCAGCGGGAACCATGAGCTCTGGATCTGGATCATCAGCCGGTGTCCTTTTTTGAAGGTATGCGCCACATCCGGAACGGCCCATTTCACTTCCTCTATCTTCCCGGGCTTGAATGGGACCGGATGTTCAAAGCTTTGGCGGAAGCGGCCGCGCATCACCTCGGCGTGTACGAGCATCTGGTAACCGCCCATCGGATAGGTCGGGGAATTGTCGTGTCCCCGTACCGGCATGGGAGCCTCGGGCGTATAGCTGAAGTCGTCCGGAAATACGTCGATGACCTTAACGATGAAATCCGCGTCGGTGCTGCTGAGGCTGACCAACAGGTCAGCGACGACCGGGCCGGCCAGGGTCAGGTCCTCCTGCAGGACGGGGGTCTGGAAGGTCAGTACGTCCGTGCGGCGGGAGGCAAAACGCTGATCATCGGTCATGTATTCGCGGGTACGGTTGAAATGCACCGCATCCGTATAAGGAACGGGATGCGCCGGATCGCTGATGTATTCGCTGAAATCGTTGGTTTTCGTTGGCGCAGTCCAGGAGAGAGCGGTATCGGACTGCAAATAGACAGGCTGATCCTGGCTTTGTTTGGGCGGCCACTGATCGAACTGGCGCCATTCGTTGGCTCCGCTGAAAAAGATGGTGGCGGCGGGCAGTTTCGGCTCTGTGCCTTCTCCTTTCAGGTAGTAGTTAAAGAAGGGGATTTCAATATTATTCTGGTACCACCAGGAGGTGTTGGAGCCGAACTGGACATTGCCGAGGTGCGTTCCGTCATTGGAGGCCCATTCGCCATGATACCAGGGACCCATCACGATATGGCTGTTGGTTGCCGGGCTCTGCTCTTTCAATGCTTTATAGACATGCCATGCGCCGAAGCAGTCTTCTGCATCGAAGAGGCCGCCTACGACCAGCATGGCTGGTTTGATATCGTACAAGGCCACGCGGGCATTGCGGGCTTGCCACCAGGCGTCGCGGTTGGGGTGGTCATACAGGTCTTTCCAGAAGGCAATCGAATCGCCGGTCAGTTTGAGGATATTCTTTATTGCGCCTGTCTCCAGGTACCATTTATAATTATCATGCGTATAATAGGTGAAACCGGAAGGGCCGACAGTGGTGGGAGAGGGGCGGGGTTTGCCAAAGCTGGAATAGAAAGCCCAGCCATCCATCTGGAAAAAGGCGCCGTTATGATGGAAATCGTCGCCCATGAACCAGTCCGTCACGGGCGCCTGGGGGCTGACTGCTTTGAGAGCCGGATGACCGCTGGCGGCGGCCATGGTGGAATAGAAGCCGGGATAGGAGATACCGAAGATACCGACGCGGCCATTGTTGTTCGGCAGGTTCTTCACCAGCCAGTCGATGGCGTCATA
>PMUF01000267.1 GCA_003167015.1 Chitinophagaceae bacterium
AAAGATCCGCGGGAAGATTACCCGTAGCGCCCCATCCGGCCCTCAGCTTCAGATCGCTGAGCCAGTTGACATCTTTCAAAAAGTTCTCATCCTTCAACCGCCAGGCCGCTCCGACCGAAGGGAAATATCCCCATCTGTTATTCGCCCCGAACTTCGACGAGCCATCGCCCCTTGCACTTACCTCCAGGAAATACCGGCTGGCATAGTTATAATCCAGCCTGCCGAAAAAGGAGGCTAAGTTCCCCTTGTTCCAGGTTTGGGACGAAGTAGTAACGGCCGCGGAAGAAATGGAAGTATAGGAATTGTTGGGAAACCCGGTACCCGTTGCAGTGGTGCTCTGGATCAGGTCGCTTTGCACAGTATTGCCGACGACAACCCCGAAATGGTTCTTACCGCCGAAAGTCGTCTTATAGGTCAGCGTCTGCTCGTTGACCCAGCTGCTGTTATTTGTCAGCGTTTGCTCCGCCAGCCCATTGGTAGGCGGTGCACCGTCCTGGGTGAGATTGTTCCAGTATTCGGATTCATTGTAGCTGTTATAATCCAGGCTCCAGCTCGTCCTGAATTTCAGCCCGGGAATGATCTGCGCTTCGCCATAAACATTGCCGATGTAACGAAGGCTGATCGTATGCATGTCGTAATATTTGATCAGGATGGCCAGGTTGTCGAATCCGGCATAGTCCAGCGGCTGACCTGCCGCATTGAAGGGCGGAAGATAGGTGGCCGTATTGATCGCCGATTGCAGCAGCCCCCCGTCAGGACCATCCCCTGCCCTTCCCTGCATGCGGTACGACCGGGAAAAGCTGTTGCTGGTGCCTACAGACAACCAGTCGGTGACCTTCTGGTCCAGGTTGAAACGGAAACTGGCCCGGTCGAACCACAAAGGCCGGATATCGGCCTCCTGGTGACTGTCCCCTACACCGAAATAGTATTGCGTCTCTTTATTCCCTCCGCTCAGCGACAGGTTATAATTTTGTAACGCACCGGTCCTGAACAGCTCATGTTCCCTGTCATAAGTATGCTGCAGATCCGGCGCCCCCCGGTTTGTAGTCGCAGTTGGATTCCAGACAGTACCCACAAAAGGGGGAGTCGCGTACGTCGCTTCTCCTGATGTGTTGCCGAGCGCAACAGCATCCGCCTCGGAATTGTTGTAGTACTCGTTTTCGAGCGTGGCATGCTGCGGGCCTGTCGTCAACTTCCACAACTTCGTCGCCCAGGCAGCTCCCCCCGATGCATCCAGCACCAGTTTGGGCGTGTTATTGTACCCCCCTCGCTTCGTGGTGATAATGATAACCCCATTGGCGCCCCGTGAGCCATAAATGGCCGTGGCATCCGCATCCTTCAGCACCTCCACGCTCTGGATATCCGCCGGGTTGAGGTCGGCCAGCGGCGATGTAGCCCGGCCGCCTGTATTCAGCGTCTGAAGACTGGTATTATTAATGAATACCCCATCGATAATATACAATGGATTATTGTCCGCGTTGATGGAGGTGGTACCGCGGATCCGCACAAAGACCCCATCGCCGGGAACACCCGTATTGGAGTTGATCTGCAGCCCCGGCGCCTTGCCCTGTAATTGTGCGTCAAAGCTCGCCACCGGCTGAGCCGCCACCTCCCCCTGGTTCACCGTAGAAATAGAGCTGGTCAGGTCACGCCTTTGCTGCGTACCATAACCTACCACCACTACGTCGTTCAGCTTTCCGTCAGCCGCCGTCAGCGGCAGATCGATATGGCTGCTCTCGGTCTCGGTGAATTCCTTGCCCAGGTAGCCGACATAAGAGACAATCAGAACAACCGGTAGTTTCTGCCCTGTCAGAAATCGGAATCTGCCTTCCTGGTCCGTCTGCACCTCGTGCGTGGTCCCCTTGATATGCACGGTGGCCCCGGGCAGGCCGGTCCCCGTTTTGGCGTCGTACACCTTGCCGGTAATGGTCAGGTTATTATTGTTTTGCGCCTGTGATGAAAAGGCGATCAATACAGGAAGAAAAATGCTACATAATAGCCTGGGAAGATCAATTTTGATCATACAATTTGTTTTGGAATAGCCTTGTTTGATAGATAGATGGATGGAATAATGGGCGGGATCAACAACAACAACAACCGCGACCGGAGAAAAAGATATAACGAACCACCAGTTCTTGCTGTCCATGGAGGATAACAGCAGTAGAGCCTAACGACTTCATTGAGTGTTGTTTTAACGATGTTTTCTTGTACTAATGGCAGCTGGTGGTAACATCGCCATTAATAGTCTACTAATTCAGTGGAGTAAAAGTAAAGTTAAAGTGCATAACAAAAAAATAATTTTTCATTACATTTATATCTAAACCATAAAGTCATGAAAACCTTGCCAGTCTCTCTGAGTCACCCCCTATCCCTTTCTCTGGCCTTGATCATATTACCTTTTTTCTCCCAGGCCCAGTCTGCAACGAATAACGCAATCACGGTCAAAACCCTGATCGACTCCGGAAATTATGTTTTCCACGCCCAATCGGCCATTTCCATGTCGGGGCGCGTCCGCCAGCTTGAGACGGACTACACGGTGACAATCACAAAAGGTAAGATAACGGCCGATCTGCCCTATTTTGGAGAGGCTTATTCAGCTCCGATGGACCCTACCGAGAGCGGTATTCAAATGACATCCACGGCCTTCGACTACTCCGTGAAGCCCCGGAAGAAAGACGGCTGGAATGTCATGATCAAGCCTAAGGATGACAAACAAGTACAGCAGATCGCGCTGACCATTTCGTCGGAAGGCTATATCGGCGCGCAGGTGATGAGCCGCAACCGGCAGCCGATCACTTTCAATGGGGTCATCTCGGCGCTCACTAAGAATTAGTCAGTCTCTTCATCAGATATTTCGGCGACTCCTCATA
Source organism: Chitinophagaceae bacterium (assembly GCA_003167015.1). GTDB lineage: Bacteria > Bacteroidota > Bacteroidia > Chitinophagales > Chitinophagaceae > Puia. The sequence goes on from PMUF01000267.1 coordinate 2,871, forward strand.
TCCCTGCCGGGAATAAAACCGATGCGCATCCACCCGACGCGAGTGACAATGCACCTCTATGCGGTCACACCCGCGTTCTTTCGCCAGCATCACGGCATATTCTTCCATCTCCCGGCCAATGCCCTGTCCCCGCACAGCATCAGCCACGGAAAAATAGCTGATCCTGGCAAAATCGCCGGCTACGGCAATCTGCGGGATAAAATGCACGGAGATAAACGCAACTACCCCCGCCGTGGTTTCGTATACCAATAACTGCTCATTCGGATCGGCCAGCATCCGCCGTAGTTTTTGTGGCAGAAACTGACCCGTCCCGGTATAGCCCAGCTGATCCAGCAATTGTTCAATAGCAGGACCGTCGCTCAATCGTGCCGATCGGATGCTCATTGTTTATAACTATTGGGTTGATAAACTTCCAGGTAAGTCTCCGGTTTGCCGGGTTTCGTCCAGCCCAATTGCTCGTACAATCCATGGGCATCCCTGGTATGCAGCATCCAGCGGCCGAGGTGTTGCAGATCCGGATGGTTCATGATCTCCCGGACCAGCCATTTGGAAAGCCCCCTGCCTCTGTAGGCGTCGGTGATAAAAACGTCGGCCAGGTAAGCGATACGCGTAAAGTCGGTGACGATCCGCGCATAGCCGATTTGTTTGTCCTGGTGATAGAGCCCGAAATTAAGCGAGTGATCCGCCGCCCTTTGTACTCTTTCGAAGGATACACCAGGTAGCCAATAAGATTCCAGAGATAAAAAAGCATGGATAAAATCCAGGTCGAGTTTTTCCCGGTCCGTGGAGATGGTAAATTCATCCTTTACTATGGTCATACTCAAATTTGAATGTTAAAATGTGTGGTTAATGCCTCCTGTCCCTTCGCCGTCACTACCACCGCCCGTGAATGCGCAGTACGTCTCAGCCAATGGGATTCCATCATTTTATTCAGCATCGCCGC
>PMUF01000248.1 GCA_003167015.1 Chitinophagaceae bacterium
GTCTCGCGTAAGTCGACGATTTACAGAACGCTGGGGGTGACGCCGGAGGAAGCGTTGAATGGGACTACTGTGCTCCATACCGTGGGGTTGTTGAATGGGGCGAATATTCTGCGGGTGCATGATCCTAAGGAGGCCAGGGAGGCGATCAGGCTGCTGGAGGCTTATGAAAAAAGCGCCGACTAATGCCGGCGCTTTTGCGTTATGATACCTGTAATCAATTAATGCGAGGGCTGGGGTTGCTGAGGTTGGGGTTGACCACCGGGCCTCATCATCGGCTGTCCCGGCCGCAGGGGCATCTGTCCGGGGCGCATCGGCATCCGCTGCATGGGATTACCACCCATGCCCATGGGAGACTGTGCCGGTGTCGGCGGAGCATCCCTTACGGTGTCGACCACGATATCGAAGATCAGGTCTTCAAATTGTTTGCCACCGGGCCCTTTCTGGTCATTATAGGCCAGGAATGCCGGGATATACAGCGTACCCTTGCCACCTTGTCTGAAATTGCGCAGTGCGTCATCCCATCCGGGGATGATCTGGTGTGCCCCTACGACGAATTTGAAGGGTGCATTGCCGGGTCCCGTCATGTTGGACTGGAAGACCTTTCCACTGGGAAATAATTTACCGGTATACCGGACGGATACCTGTTTGCCGGAGTCTACCTTGGGACCATCTCCCGGGGTTTCCACTACATAATAAGCGCCCAGCGTGCTCTTCTGCGCCTGGATGTTATTCTTGGCCAGGTAACTTTCGACATCCTTGACCTCTCTTTCCTTTTCTTTCTGTAACTCCTGTGCTCTGTCAGCCATCAGCAGGTCCTGGGAGGCAAAAATGTCCGTTATCTTGAAGGTCAGGATGATCTTGTCCTTCTTCTTCATAAAAGGAGGCAACTGACCACCCGACTTGCGTTGTATCGTATCGGCCAGCAATACGACGACTGCGCTGTCACCCTTACGGAGCAAAGTAAAGATCTCCGAGGGACTGTATGTTGGTCCGGTACTGTCTACCCGGGCATAGAAAGGCAACGAGCCGTAGGTGGCAAAAAGGACGGAGTCCCGTATTTTCTCGCTGATATTCGCCCGCAGAAACTCGCCTTTTTTGGCCATCGGACCGTTGCCCTCGGAATAAATTTTATACAGCAGGCCGCTTTTCGTTTTTTTGAAATCCGAGTTAGTGCAGGAAATGGCTCCCAGCAGGACCAGGCTAACCCATACATACGACGAGATGGTTTTCATTCTTATTATAATTATTGTAATTGTGAAGAATTCTCTTTTAATGCGTGTACAAATCTTTGGACGGTCAATTCCAGGGTTTCGCTGCTCCTGCCTCCGGCAGCATTGACGTGGCCGCCCCCCTCGAAATACTTGCGGGCGAAGACATTGACATCGAAATCGCCTTTGCTCCGGAAAGAGCATTTTACTTCCTCATCCCGGTCGATGATCAGGGCCGCCATCCTGATCCCCTGTATGGACAAAGGATAGTTGACCAGTCCTTCCGTATCGCCCGTCTTGATCTCATACCGTACCAGGTCTTTCCAGGGGATAGCGATCAGCGCCGCATTGTGCTCGTAAAAGACCTCCATCCGGTTCTGCAGCACAAAGCCGGTAAAGCGCAGGCGGTTCTCCAGGAAATTGTCGAACAGGTTCTCATGGATCTGCGTATGATTCAGGCCTGTATCCTTCAGCGCCGCTACCATCCGATGTACGGCAGCCGACGCGCCCGGAAAGCGGAATGACCCGGTATCACTCATCACCCCGGCGTATAAACAGGCGGCGATATCGATATCGATCAGGCGGCCATGTCCCGAGCCGACAATGAGGTCATACACCATTTCACAGGTAGAGCTCTTATCGGTATCACTTATGCCATATTCAAAATATTCGGCTTCCGGCTGTTGATGATGATCGATCAGGATCTTCGTCACGGGAAGCTTTCGCAGCCTGGCAGCCATATGCCGGGTGCGGGCCAACGTATTGAAATCAAGACAGAATACCCACTGCGCCTGGTCCAGCACGGCTATAGCCTTGTCCGTGCTGTATTCATAGTCGATCACCCCGCCGCAGCCGGGCATCCACTTCAGCCACTCCGCCCAATTGGTCGGAGAAATGACGACTGGCTCATGCCCCAGCCGTTTGAGAAAATGAAACAGGCCCAGCGACGAGCCCATCGCATCGGCGTCAGGCTTCTGGTGCATGATAATGACCACTTTCCGGGGCTGATCTAATAAGGGGTATATGGCTTCTATGGGCTTCATTCAAAATGTTTGCAAAGTTGCAGAATTAAATGCCAAATGCCAACTTTTAGTTATTCCGTAACAATGTGCTACATTTGCCACCCAAAAAAGACAAGGAAATATGAGCAATCGAACCTTTACCATGATCAAACCGGATGCCTTTTCCAAGGGCCATTCCGGCGCCATCATCGACAAGATCCTGAAAAGCGGCTTTCAGCTAGTGGCCTTGAAACTCACCCGGTTATCGAAGGAGAAAGCCGGCGAATTTTACGCCGTTCACAAGGCAAGGCCCTTTTACGGCGAACTGGTCGATTTCATGAGCAGCGGCCCCATTATCGCGGCTATCCTGGAAAAAGACAATGCCGTAGCTGATTTCCGCAAACTGATCGGGGCTACCGATCCTGCGAAGGCCGATGAAGGGACGATCCGCAAGCTGTATGCGGCTTCTGTAGGGGAAAATGCCGTTCATGGCAGCGACAGCGACGAAAATGCGGCTATCGAAGGAAGTTTCTTCTTCAGCGGATTGGAAAGAATTTAGGGATTTTTTATCGGGTCGACGGTATATCCCTCTCTTCTCAACAGCTCGATCACCCCATCCTTTCCCGGCAGGTGTGCTGCTCCCACCGCTATCAGCAGAGATTTACCGGGTAATAATGTGTCGAGTTCCCTGGCCCATTTCCGGTTGCGGTCATACAACAACAGGTCCATATACCCGCTCATGCCCGGATCATCCTTATCGCTTAACTGGCCGATGCTGTCCAGGTCCTGGTGGATGTACAATTCCGCCAGCTGCCGGGTCGCCTTTTTGTTCTCCTCTGCGCTGTCGATATAGTTGACCAGCTCTTTCGCCTGTTGTTCATAGGGGATGCTATCGAACAGCCCCGCCTGGAATTCTGCGGTCTCCAGTCCGTTGACCGGTTTCTTTTCAGTGCGCAGCTCCTGCATGATCATCAGCTCCATGCCGTCCGTCGTCTGGCAGTCCAGGCCCTGCTCCTCAATCAGCCCGCTGATCAGCATGGGTTTGAATCGTTCCAGCATACTGAAAGGCAACAGGGACGAGTGCCTGGTGAAATAGTCCTTTACCCTGGCATATTCGTCCGGCTTCAGCAGGTCGGACAACTTTTTACTGTCGTTCATCCGCATATACTTTATGGAATTCAGCATATCGGACATATCGCTGAGATTGATCTCGAAGTAGACCTCGTCACAGGCGGCGATCGCGGCCTTCACGCTGTCCGTCAGCCTGGCATCGCTGGCGCACAGGATGTGCATGGTGCCAAAAAGATAGGAAGGGCGCGTGGTCCCCTTTCCGGAGATCCGCCACAGCAGGGTATGTGGCGTCTGGGAAAAGGTAAGGGCGGCTGTCAGCAGACCTGCCGCGAGTAAAAAGGAATGTTTTCTCATGATATAACGGCCTCCGCGCCGGATGATTGGTCATTGACGACTGCCTCTTCTCCATACACCTGGTGCTTGAATTTCAGCGAAGGAGAAGGCAGGAATTCTCCGATGCCGAGATGTGTCCATTTTTCATCGACGGCGCGGATCGTGGCATCATCGGCAATAATGATATTGGGCCAGTCGCGTTGAAAATTATCCAGCTCTTTCGTCTTCCGGGTGCCATCCAGCCCCAGACAAGCCGACTGTTTTGTCGGATCGATCCGGGATGGACGCACGGTCAGTAAATGGTCGCGCCGGGGATCGAGGTTATTGCAGAACCGCCAGAGCGCAACCGGCAGATCGACCGGATCGACCGTATGTTCGACGTACAGGACCATCTTTATCCCTTCCATCTCTTCCAGCCCGCAGATAGCCTCGTGTAATGCCCGGATATGACCGGGACGATCTTTCTTCACGGCCAGAACCAGGCAGGGGATCTGCTCTGCCAGCAGGGAAAGGTTAACGGCGGCGATTTCCGGCCAACGCGCTTGCAGCATGGCCGCGGACAACCGGTCATAGGCCACGGTCTTCAGCTGCCAGGTCTCCGTATCGGTCTCCTCTTCCATCTTGTCCGTCCCGTCGATGCACATCTTACCGCCAAATCCCAGTTTGCTGCAGCTGTGGTCCAGCACATCCATCGGGCCCTGGGAAAAAGACACATCGGTCGCGGGGTTCAGGTGACGGAAGACATACCGGGCCAGCAGCCGGTAATCCCGGATCGACGCCGGCTCATCGGTGATGACGAGTATTTTGTTGAACATCATCTGCCCTGCCCCCCACATGGCGTTCATCACCTTCTGCCCCTGTCCTGCATATTCCTTGCGGATCTGCGCGATCACCAGATTGTGAAAGACCCCTTCTACCGGCATATCCATGTCGACGATTTCAGGGACCAGCGTCATTTTGATGGGCGCCAGGAAGATCCTTTCCGTAGCCTTTCCCAGCCATGCGTCTTCCTGCGGCGGAATGCCTACGATCGTGGCAGGATAAACGGCATTTTTACGATGGGTGATGGCAGTGATATGAAAGCGGGGATACCAGTCGGGTAAGGAATAGTAACCGGTATGATCACCGAAGGGACCTTCCCAGATCAGATCATCGGCGGGATCGACATATCCTTCGATCACGAAGTCTGCGTCGGCGGGCACTTCGATCTCCGGCTGCGTAATACATTTCACGAGTTCAACCTTCTTCTTACGGAGGAAGCCCGCCAGCATATATTCATCTACATTCTCCGGTAATGGAGCAGTAGCGCTGTAGGCATAGACGGGGTCGCCGCCGAGGGCGACCGCTATCGGCATCCTTTGTCCGGCCTTTTTGTATTCGGCAAAATGACGGGCGCTGACCTTGTGTTTATGCCAGTGCATTCCCGTCAGGGTCGGTGCGAAGACCTGCATGCGGTACATGCCTACATTACGGGTACCGGTGTACAGATCTTTGGTATGAATGATGGGTAAGGTAACGAAGGGGCCGCCATCCTTGGGCCAGCAGGTAATGACCGGCAGCCGGCCGATATCCGGATCTTTCATGATGACCTCCTGGCATTCGCCCCTGCCGCTGCGGACGGCGGGCATCCAGCCGGCAAACTGTCCTAATTTGGGAAGAAGCTTCAATTTGTCCAGCAATCCTTCGCGCGGGGCGGACAGCAGCTTGAACAAGCCTTCGATCTCCCGGGTCGTATCGTCCAGTTGCCCGACGCCCAGGGCCATGCACATTCTTTTTTCGCTGCCGTAGGCATTCATCAGAACGGGAAACTCAGTACCGGTATTTTCGAACAGCAATGCCTTCCCCCCCTCCCCGCTCTTGCTGATGCGGTCGGTGATTTCGGCTATCTCCAATTTCGGATCGACGAATGCCCTGATCCGCAGCAGTTCGCCTGCAGCTTCGAGGGCATGGATGAACTCCTGCTGGTTCTTATAGGCCATGAGGGGAAAGTTTCACTTTTACGGTCTCCGGCACACGGCCGGTTTATGAGCAAAAGTAAAACAAGAAACGACCCGATAAGTTGAGGGGATCAACTATTATTACTTAATACACTTTTTTCGGGCAATCGAGAATGCCGTTGTGTCGCCTATACTTTTCCGCGCCCGTCGCGTTCAGCGCAATCGTCACCCGCAGTCCCGACATGTAATACCAGTCATCGTGTTTGGAACCACCCCGGGGACTACCGGCAGCAGGATAAGCGGGGCCGTCTTTGAGCTCGTTGCCGCGGTAGGCCATTTCCACTGCTTCTGGTCCTTTGGCAGCCAGGAGGACGGATTCGCTGACATACGTCGTGCTGACATCATCGAGATAATCCGTGAACAATTTCCGCAGCCCGATTTCGTAGGCAAGTGTCACCCTGTCGGTTATGCGGAATTTGATGCCGCCGCCGAAGGGGATCGCCATCTGGGTAAGCGCATATTCCTTCCTGTCGGGATATTGCGGCAGGCCCTCGCCCTCCGTGCTCAATGGCCGGAGATACACCTTTTTGCCTGTTGTATCATAAGCATAAGGATTGAAGTGGTAGACCGCCGCACCGACAAAGACATAAGGGGTGACCCGATGGTCGCGCAGGTCCAGCAGGTTGTATTCGACCAGCACATTCCATTCCCCGATATTGGTTTCAAAGCTCAGGTTGCGGGCCCTCAGGTCCGCGAAAGGAGAATAGCTGTCCGAGGCCCCCACCTTACCGTAGGTCAGATTGGACAGCAGGGAAAAATGCATGTTAAGATCGTACTGAATACCTGCCCCGAAGGACAGATGCGACTGCTGGGTGGTATAGTCCTGTGACTGCAGATCGCCATTGTAATTGGAAAAACCACCGAATAAATTGACGTTCCACTGGGCTTGGGTAAGTAGCGGTGATAGCAGCGCCGCTAACAAGATTTTTTTCATTTTCCTGTTTAGAATTAATTGGTAATAGCGTTTTACGTGGTTTAACGAAGGGTGATGGATTGTTTAAAGGGATCGACGACGCAGACAACAAAGTAGATTTTACGCTATATAAAGAGATTTGAAGTTGAGAGTCTAACGCAAGTATTGCGCCAAATATTCAAAAAGGGACTGTCAAAAAAAAGTTAAAGGGTTTGAAAAGAAATAATCGATCTTTTTCCTACCTTTGCACCCCGCCGAATCCTTTTCGGGACGTAGCGCAGCCCGGTAGCGCACTTGCATGGGGTGCAAGGGGTCGCAAGTTCGAATCTTGTCGTCCCGACGAACAAGAAGCCCGCAGCGATAGCTGCGGGTTTTGTTTTTTCGGTAGCCGGGAAAGCATGCTTTCCAAAGGCGGACGGGAAAACAAAACGGTTCCGACGGAGTCGGGACGGGGCATTCATTTATAGCAATAATCGCCTGTTCATAGCTGAACTTATATTTTCGGGTGACGATATTGCAAAGCTCCTGCAGGACTTGTGTACTAATATAGGAATTGCTTTCCGAATTGATCGGCTTCGATAGTAACGGTGAGCTGCCCGTCACTGCCCGCTGGAAGTTACCGCCACAGCCAGAAAGTTGGCGGTCATTATCTGGAATATGATAACCAAAACTCAGCCATACCGGCAGCCCAACTTTGAATTGCTGCTGGAGAAACGAAAATATGCCCAGGTTAAGAATATCAAATCGAGACTCTTCAGGCTAAATCTTTCTGATAGCGAGATGATGGAATTGTTTCAAAAAACTTCATTTCCATCAACTTAGGCTTGGTTGTACAGAAAAACATTTATCTATAATTAGCAATCTTAATCAATTTTTTTACGTCCAGCACAATGATCTTCCTGCCCTTCGTCTCCACCGTACCCTCCGCTTTAAACTCCGATAGCATCCGCACCACATTCTCTCTTGCCGTCCCTACCAGGCTGGCCAAATCATCACGGCTCATATTAATCTCCACCGGCATACCCGGTTCAAAATTGACTTTATATTTCTCACGGATCACTATCAATTGAAGGGCCAATCTTTCCCTGACAGATTTTTGTGCAAACAAAGTAAGACTGTTTGCCATTACCGCAAACTCATGGCTTAACGTTTTGAGCAGCCTCCGGTTCAAGACGTCAGACTGTTTGATCGCCTCCAAAAAATCTTCTTTCGGTATAAACGCAATGGTACTTTCCTCCAATACAGCCGCAGAATCAGGATAATTATCCGCCGCAAGAATCGCATGATACCCCAACAATTCCCCCGTATTAGCCACATAAATAATCTGCTCCTTGCCCTCCAAATCTACCTTGTATTTCTTTACCTTTCCATTCACTATATAAAAGATACCGGACGGGTATCCGCCCTCCCGAAAAATAATCTCTCCTTTTTTATAAACTTGTTCCGACTTTCGAGACATCAGTATTTCCAAATCGCTTACAGGCAAATCCTCCAGGATGGATTCACTTTCAAAATCCCATTTGTCGATAGGAAAAATGCCTTTTATACTCATATATAAGACAAATCTATTGTTTAAAAATTGATATAAGTCACTTTTTTTAGTGATAAGCATTACCGGACAGCGATAGTCACTACAGTACCTTTGCATCAAGTATCTTCTATCAAAAGAAAAGTATATGCCGCCAGTAAAAACAATATCAACAAAAGACCGATACAAATCCGATGAAGCGTTTAATACCATCTACCCGTTATCCATTCAAGCGCTGGCACAGAAGCACTGGACACCTTTGAACGTTGCCTTTAAAGTCGCCAATTTTTTAGCTGCCGAAGACGGTGTAACAATTTTAGATATTGGCAGCGGTGTAGGAAAATTCTGTTTAGCAGCTGCTCACCACACACCAAAAGCCATTTATTACGGTGTTGAACAAAGAGAGAGTTTAATCATCCATGCCAATACAGCAAAAGAGAATTTGCAACTTAAGAATGCTTCCTTTATACACCGAAATTTTACCCAACTAAATTTAAGGAAGTACGACCACTTCTATTTTTTTAACGCTTTTTATGAGAACCTGGGCGGAACAGATAAAATCGACGACAGCATAGCTTATTCAGGAGAACTTTACAACTACTATAACCGCTATTTATATAAACAATTGCAACAAAAACCCCAAGGGACCAGGCTTTGTACGCTTTGCAGTCTTGAAAATGAAATCCCACCGGATTTTCAGCTAATAAGCACGGACGCGGATGAATTGTTAAAATTCTGGATAAAAATTTAATCGAACTATCATGAATAATATTGCGAAAACCGAAACAGAGACAGCGTGTAAAGAGCCGGCAAAGGCACACAATTATTTTTGGACCATATTTAATCAAAAATGTCCGCGGTGCCGAAGTGGAAATTTGTTTCCTGATAATAACTCTTACCACCTAAGAAATTTATTCAAAATGAATGAGAGATGTCCGGTCTGTGGGCAAATAACCGAGATAGAGCCAGGGTTTTATTATGGCACAAGCTATGTCAGCTATGCCTTAACCGTTGCATTTTCCGCTTCAACATTTGTTGCCTGGTGGGTATTAATCGGCCTTTCCACAACTGACAACAGGCTATTTTGGTGGTTGGGTATCAATGCAACCTTAATGATACTATTGCAACCCTATTTTATGCGCTTATCCAGAACCATATGGTTATCCTTTTTTGTAAAATACAATAGCAGATGGCAACAGGAAAATGACACCGCTTGATGGGAAGGCCGTTAAATTATACGAAATGTTCAAACCTAAGATATTTGATACGCTAAAAAACTATAACCGTCAGCAGTTTGGTAAGGACCTGATGGCCGGATTAATTGTCGGTCTGGTGGCCCTCCCTCTCGCCATTGCCTTTGCGATCGCTTCAGGAGTTTCGCCCGAAAAGGGATTATATACGGCGGTAATTGCGGGGTTTATCATTTCGGCGATGGGCGGCAGCAGGGTTCAGATTGGCGGCCCAACCGGCGCCTTTATTGTCATTGTCTATGGTATTGTACAGATACATGGCATAAACGGTTTAATCATTGCCACCTTTATGGCCGGCATCATACTTATCCTGATGGGTCTTGCCCGGCTCGGCTCCGTCATCAAATTTATTCCCTATTCCCTAATCATCGGATTCACCGGCGGCATAGCTCTTATTATCTTTTCTTCCGAAGTGAAAGACCTTTTCGGGTTGAAAATGGGCGCCGTCCCCGCAGACTTTACAGACAAGTGGAAAAGCTACATTTTATACTTTCACACCACGCAACTCTCAACCATTTTGATCGGAGCATCCACCATAGCCATCATTACCTTTTGGCCCAAAATTACCCGTAAAGTACCCGGCTCACTAATAGCCATCCTAATAACCACCATAGCCATGCAATGGCTGCATCTACCCATTGAAACCATCGGCAGCAGGTTCGGCGGTATCCCATCCTCCTTACCAAAACCGGTCATCCCGCACATAGATTTCGCTACCATAAAAAACCTGATCCAACCCGCGTTCACCATCGCCCTTCTCGGAGGGATCGAATCATTATTATCAGCTGTCGTATCCGACGGAATGATCGGAGGCAATCATAAATCCAATATGGAACTCGTCGCCCAGGGGACCGCCAATATATTTTCTTCCATTTTTGGCGGCATCCCGGCCACCGGGGCCATCGCCCGTACAGCGACAAACGTTAAAAACGGAGGCCGGACGCCCGTAGCCGGAATCATCCATGCCATCACCTTGCTGCTCATACTCCTTTTCTTTGGAAAATGGGCTTCCCTCATTCCAATGGCGACACTGGCAGGCGTTTTAGTCGTCGTTGCCTATAACATGAGCGAATGGAGACACTTTCTTTCCGTATTAAAAGGGCCGCGAAGCGATACGGCCATCCTGCTTACCACCTTTCTGCTCACCGTATTTATTGACCTGACCGTAGCCATTGAGATAGGTATGATCCTCGCCGCCTTCTTATTTATGCGCAATATGATAAAATCCAGCGATGTCAGCAGCATGAAAAAAGAATTCGAAAACGGCGATGACAAAGATCTCTTGGAAAATTACAACATCCCCCAAAATGTAGAAGTCTTTGAAATAACCGGGCCTTTATTCTTCGGCGCTGCTTATAAATTCAAAGAAGCCATGAAGTTCATTGAGAATCCCCCCAAAGTCCTCATTATCCGCATGAGGAATGTGCCTATTATCGATGCCACAGGCATCAAAACCCTCAAAGAAGTCTACAAAGAATCAGCACAAAAGGGTACGGAATTCATACTCTCCGAAGTTCATAGCCAACAAATAGTAAAGGAACTCAAAGAAGCAAGACTGCTATTTTCAATTGGCAAAGCCAACGTAACCCATACCTTTCAGGAAGCCATTGCGCGAAGTAAAGCCATCATCAATGATTTACCCCAAACGCAGGGTATATCCCATAAAAATCTATATGAAAAATATATCAGTTAAAATACCGTTCGATTCCACGCCCGATCAAACCAAAGAAGCCCTCGGGAAACTAGTGCGCGAAGTCTATAGAAACCGTTTGGGCCGCGCGCCAAGAGGGGAAGAGGAGACAGCTTTCAAACAAACTGTCAATCCTGACAACGCAAGCATCAACGATCTCTATTTCCAGGGGAAAAAGATCGGCAGTCTAGCCACCAACTATATCCTGGACATTCCCAGAGCAATCAATCTCGATTTTACGACAAATCCTTAACCCCCTGCAGTGCCCCAGCCTTCACCAGATCAGCCCCAGCCTCCTTCTCCTCAAACAGGATCTTCCTCACCGGCGACGCCATCCTGATCCCCACCTTGTCAAAACTATGCTTGATGGCCAGCAAAATATCGCATTTCATCGGATAAGAGGCTTCATCCGCCCTGCACCAGGCCTCCACGCTCAACGTCACCGCGAAATTTTCGAGACTCGTCACCCGCACCGGAACGATCGATATCCCTTCCTCCTTCATAGCCTGCGTTCGATTATCGGCAAAATCCTCATGAACAACGACGATCTTCTCGATCTCTTTCATTGCCTTATCGATATCCGTTTCATAGTCCACCGACAACGTAATAAAGTTACAAACCCGCGTACTCTTCAGATCGGAATTGATGATCACCACATTACTAACCAGCGTATTCGGAATGATCATCCGTCGGTTCTGTTCATTGCGGATGATCGTGAAACGCAGGTTGATATCCTCCACCACTCCGCTTTTCCCATTGTTCAGCTCCACATATTCGCCCACTTTGAACGGCTTATAAATATAGATAAACACACCGCTGATCAGATTGCCGAACGTCTGCTGCGCCGCCAATCCGATAATCACCGATATAATACCCGCACTCGCCAGCAACGTCGTCCCCACCTTCTCCAGGCCCGGCAGCAGGTGCAATACCACGGTCAGCGCCAGCGTGAAGATGATCACGCTCGCCCCGTTCTTAAAAATTCGGTAATTGGAAGGATGGACATTCATTCGCCGCGAAGAATGCAGCCAGTAACGCCCGATGGCCCGTCGCGCAAAATGAGAGAGAATGAAAGCAAGGATCAGGATCCCGGCAATCAGCAGAATTTGTTTCATGTCCATCAGGGCCGGCTGCATAGTATAAATAATTTACCGGTCACACAACACTTGGCGGATCGGAAAATGCTGATGGTTCAAATAAAGCGCTTTTTTCAATTTCCGCCTTGGTTTCACTCAGATAAACGTCCGAGTCTTTCCACTCCATCTGTAGGATATGATCCACCGGCACCAGCACTTTTTTACCGTCCGGCAAACGACCCGTATCGACCACCAGGTTCAGTACCTTCCAGCTCCGGTCATCGATCACAAAATTGCAGACATGACCCAGCTCCCCGTCTATGCCATGCACATGAAAGCCGCTAACAAAACTGGTGGCGCGCAAATGCAGATCAACCGGACTTAGGTGCTTTACATTCCGTGGAATGTTACTTACTTCTTTGATTTCCCCCACTCCCTGCGCATAAAACCCGCTTTCCCAATACCCCTTCCAGGAATAATGACCGTACAGCTCAATTTCCTGCTGCCGGGAAACCGGTTTGTCCGTATCGATGCCCGGGCTAAGTCGAATTTGTTCCTTTGTTAAATTGACCCGGAAGACCCCGGTCATACCGCCGTCCTCCAGTAATGCCAACGGTGGGATCAGTACCTTACGGCCCGACAGCCAATCGCCCGTTTTCAGCACCAGGTAACGCACCGTCCACGACTCATCATCGAAGTATACATCATCCACCCTGCCTGCTTCTCCATCGCTTGCTTCCATCCTGCGCCCAACCAGGCTATTGATAGTACGTTCCATACAGCCGCGTATTTAAAAGATCCGACAATTACGACTCATCGCCGATCAACTGGGCTTTCGCCAGAGCGCTTTTCTTAGCCGTCGCTTTTATCGCCCATTCGATCACCTGTAAGCCCATGGCGTAGGCCAATACTTCGTGCTCCGGCGCTTTTGACACGGCCTCCGCCACTTTCTTCACATCCAGGCCCGGTCCCAGGTGGATGGGTAAGCTCACCGGGAGCACATCCCCCTTGCCCCCCTTCTCGTTGGTCAACTCATGGCCTGCCTGAAGCACAAATTCCGTATCCGTACTCTTTTCAATGGATTGCACCAGGACATACAGCCGCTTCAGCAACAGGGCCGTCAGCACCTGTTTATGTTTCGGTCCCTCATTGACAATATGCTCCGTCGCCCATTGATTCAGATCCTTATCCTTGATCAGCAGATCGATCAATGCCACCGGACTTCCTACTAACTGTACGCCTTCACTCTTATGGTGAGCCTTATCATCGTGTTTAGACATATATCATTATTTTTATCTCAAATGCAAATTGTTATCGAAAACCTTGTCTTCGTTCTCCGGATGAAAAAGGACCGACTCCTCATAAGCCGGGCTATTCTCCAGCACATCGCTGGTCACATCCACCAGCACCTTTGACGTGTCCCATTGGATCTCCTTAATATGCTTACGTGCGATCAGCACGCGCTTACCCGTCAGCCAGCTATGCATCTCAATGACCAGGTATTCAATATGCCAGGTCTCGTCATCGATGATAAAATCCCTCAAATGGCCCAGTTCCCCGTCGGTGGTTTCGATGTGATAGCCGGAAATAGCATGGGTGCTGCGCAGGTGCGGATCGCCACCAATCACCTCGACCGGCAATGGGTTGGCAATCGAAGGCGTGACAATGCCCCGGATACCCCCCTCATAGAAACCCGTTCCCCAATAGCTCTGCCAGGGGTAATACCGATGCAGCGCTATCTCCTGCTGCCGGGAAACCGGCAAATCCGTATCGATATCCGGGCTGTTCTTTATCTGCTCTTTGGTAAGGTTGACAGGAAAGGTTCCCGACCGGTCCTTCCCCTTGATCACTGCCACCGGAGAAATAAGCACCTTCCGGCCGGACAGCCAGTTACCCGTCTTTACGACCAGGTACACGATGATCCATGCCTGATCATCGAAATAAAACTTCGCTACTTTACCCAGCTCGCCATCCGTGCCCTCCATAGGGTTCCCGATCAGACTGTTCACATTACGATGCATATTGGCCCCTTTTGTTTAAACCCTACAATGTCCGCCTATTTCAACCGGTAATCGTTACATCTATCGACCGATCGTTTACATAATTCACACCTCCTTCTTTTCTCCGCCAGGGCCGTCCAATAAAACCGGGTTCGACATCTCCTGCATCGTCACCATCCTCGCCCTCATCATCTTCGGCTATATCAAAAGCAAGGTCACCGGCCAGCCCCTGATCAAAGGGACGATCAAGATCGCATCGATCGGCATCATCGCCGCAGCGGCCGCCTACCTGCTGGCCAAGGCAGTCAGTTGACACCATTCAATAATTTTTTTGTAATTTCCGGTAGAACCATTTTTTCGCCAGTTCCGCTGACCCGATATAACCGGCTACGATCAGTCCCATCCAGCCATAGAAGGACAGCGGAAGCCGCACGAACCCAAACAAGCCGGCCAAGGGAGAAAAGGGCAGCGCCAGCACGGCCAATACGATCAGGCTGGTCGCCAGCATCAGGTATTTACCCGGCAAACTCTTAAAAAAGGGAAGCCGCGTCCTTACCACCAGTACGATCAGCGTGGCCGATACCACCGACTCCACGAACCAACCCGTTTGAAATACCTTTTCTCCGGCCTTCATAAAAAAGAGCAGCACCCCGAAAGTCAGATAGTCAAACACAGAACTCAACAGCCCGAACACCAGCATAAAGCGCCTGATGAAGCGGATATCCCAGCGGTGCGGTTTATCGACAGCCACCGCATCCACCCTGTCGGTAGCAATCGCCATTTCCGGAAAATCCGTCAGCAGGTTCGTCAGCAAGATCTGCTTAGGGAGTAACGGCAGGAAAGACAGGAACAACGAAGCCCCCGCCATGCTGAACATATTGCCAAAATTGGCGCTGGTCGCCATAAACACATACTTCATTGTATTGGCAAAGGTCCGGCGCCCGATCATGATCCCTTCACTCAGCACCCCCAGGTCCTGGTCAAGCAGGACAATATCCGCCGCTTCCTTGGCCACGTCCACCGCATCATCCACCGAGATACCCACATCCGCCGTATGCAGCGCCGGGGCGTCGTTCACCCCGTCTCCCATAAATCCCACCACATTACCCGCCTTCTTAAGGCAAGCGATGATCCTTTCCTTCTGATTCGGCTCGACCTCGGCAAAAATATTGGTCATCTTCGCCTGCTGCATCAGCGCATCATCATTCATCTGTCCGATCTGTCCACCCGTGAGGATCGCCGGCGCCAAAACGCCAATCTGCCGCGCAATGCTATCCGCCACCAGGGCATTATCCCCGGTAATCACCTTGAACTGAACACCCAGGCTATGCAGCTTGTCCAGCGTCTCCCGAATATGCGCCTTCGGCGGATCGAACAGCGTAACAAAGCCCAGGAATACCATGTCCTTCTCCTCTTCCCGCGTAAAATCCTTCTCCTTCGACGTATCCTTATACGCGATCCCCAGCACCCGAAACCCCGCCGCGCTTAATTGCCGGTATTGTTCCATCACCGTCGCCCGCTTTCCATCTATCGGTACCACGGCTCCCTTTTCCGTCTCTACCCGGTCACAAATGTCCAGGATGACCTTCAGCGCTCCTTTGGTGATCGCCACATTCCTGCCCTCCTGCTGCACTTGCACCGTGAGTCGTTTACGGATAAAATCATAGGGAATTTCACACTGCACCGTAAAAGACACCGCCGGAGCTTTATACACCGCACAAATGGCCTGATCTATCGGGTTTGTAAATCCCTGCTGCAAAGAGGCGTTCAGGCCTGCATACAGCAGCGTCTTCTCCGAGTGATCCCCATTGATGTCCAGCGCATCCTTTAAGGTCACCTTTCCTTCCGTGATCGTGCCCGTTTTATCCGAACAAAGGATATTCATACTTCCGACATTCTCGATCGAAGACAGCCGCTTGACGATGACCTTCTGTTTCGCCATGGCCCTTGCCCCAGCCGCCAGGTTCACCGTAATGATGGCCGGCAGCAATTGCGGCGTCAGTCCCACCGCCAAGGCCAGGGAAAATAAAAACGAATCCAGCACAGGCTTATGCAACAGCACATTCATCGCAAAAATGATAATCACCAGAACCAGCGTGATCTCCATCAGCATGTACCCGAAATGCCGGATGCCCTTCTCAAAATCCGTCTCCGGGGGTTTCAACCGAAGCCTGCCCGATATCTTTCCAAATTCGGTTTTACCGCCCGTCCTGATCACCACCGCCCTGGCCTTCCCACTGATGACATGAGCGCCCATCAGCAGGCTGTTACTCCTTTTAGAGAGCGGCGTAGCCGCCGCAAGTACCCCCGCATTCTTTTCCACCGGGTAGGTCTCCCCGGTAAAGGCCGCTTCATCTATAAATAATTCCTTTGAATCCAATAGCAGGCTGTCCCCCGGTATCATGTCGCCCGCCGACAACACAATGATATCCCCCGGCACCACCGACTCCACGGGCCATTCGCTTTCCGTTCCATCCCGCAGGATGCGGCAGCGGATCTGCACCATCTTCAACAGCTCCTCCACCGCATGAGCGGCCCCTTTCTCCTGCCAGAAACCCAGGAAACTGCTGATCAAAATGATCGTCAGGATAATCACGGCATCTGTCACATCCCCCAAGCCCATCGACAGACCTGCCGCCCCGATCAGCAATAGCGTGACCGGGCTTTTAAACTGGCTCAGGAAAAGAAGGATGGCGGAGGAATGGGTCGCCGCTTTCAACGTATTGGAGCCGTAGGTCTTTAACCGGTCCGCCGCCGATAATCCGGAAAGGCCTCTTTCATTGCAGGCAAGCAATTGCAACGCCTCCCCGCTACCGAGGCTCCAAAAGGTGTCCAACGACGGGGGCAAAAGAGGCTGATGGTCCGGCATAACTCTTGAAGATAATGCAGGCATCAACTGCTTTTATTACATTCTTCCCCAAAGAGTTTATATCATTCACACGTTTGCCTTTTAGAAGATGTGAATTCTATAAATAATGTACAAACACCTGTAACACTTGTGTATAAAAGGCAGCTCACCTTTACCTATCGATTAATCATTTGATTAAAATCACTTTTTAATAGCAAGATGCAACCTTCTTCCTTATACAAGCAACATGATTTTACCTTGGGTAAGGGGAAAAAAGCTACGGTACAAGATCCGTCTACAGCAGAAAAAATAAAAAGCGCCGCCAAAAAATTATTTACGAAAAAAGGCTATGCGGCTATCCGAACCAGGGACATTGCCGAAGAAGCCGGCATCAACCTGGCGTTGCTCAATTATTACTTCCGCAGCAAAAAGAAACTATTCGATCTCGTGATGAAAGAGAATATCCACCTTTTCCTGGGTGCTATGATCGAAAACATCAATAATAACCCCCGAACCTTTGATGAGCAGTTGGATTTCATCGTAGACCACTATATCGACCTGTTACTTCAAAACCCCGATCTGCCGTTCTTTGTCCTCAACCTCCTGCAATCCGGCAAGCTACCCGCTGAAGACAAAGACGACCCGCTCTTCCGGAATATCCAGCAACTAAGAAATTCCTTTTTAAAGAATATCCAGCAAGCCATGGAAAAGGGAAAGGTGAAAAATATCCATCCCCTGCATGTGATCGCCAACATGATGGGCCTGATCATCTTTCCCTTCATCGCCCGTTCCTTATTGATGGCAAGGGCCGGCCATATCAGCCGGAAGGAATTTGAAGAACTGATGATCGAAAGAAAGAAACTGATCCCCGAATGGATCAGGTCAATCATGCGCGCCCCATGACTATGCCCCATTCACTATATGACATCAGGAGATTCCCGCCGGCACTACTATGGTGTTTTGCTATTCTCCTCTATTCCTGCGGAGCCTTCGCCCAGCAGGTCCGTACGATCACCCTCGAAGAGTGCTACCAACTCGCAGAAACCAACTATCCTCTATCCCGGCAAAGAGGACTTATCCGGAAGACAGAAGGCTATACCCTTGAAAACCTGGCCAAAGGCATTTACCCGCAACTCGATGTGAACGGCATGGCCACTTACCAATCCGATGTCACCAATCTCTCCGTGCCCGGGTTTATCTCCATCAAAATACCAAAAGATCAGTATGGCGTGTATGGAGAAGTATCGCAAACCATCAGCGATTTTGGCATCAACAAACAAAACAGGGAATTGAGCAGGACCGCCGCCGCGTTGCAAGAGGAAAATCTCAATACGCAATTATTCGCACTGAANNATCGTATCAACCAGCTCTTCTTCGGGGTACTGCTGATCGACGGGCAACTCGACCAAAACGAACTTTCCAAACAGGACATTCAAACCGGTATGGCGAATGTACAGACGGCCATCCAAAACGGTACGGATTTCAGAAGCAGCTTCAACAAGCTCAAGGCGGAATTATTGAAAACGGACCAGCATTCCATCGACCTGCTTGCTTCCCGGAAGGCATATGTCGATATGCTGGGCCTGTTCATCCACCAAAGGATCGACGACAGCACCGAATTCATCCCCCCTGCCGTCCCTACCCTCAGCGATTCCCTCGACAGGCCTGAACTAAGAGCCTATGACCTGCAAACAAAATCGTATATCGAACAACAACGCCTCACGAAAATCAGCAATTACCCACACCTCAGCGCCTTCTTCAGGGGAGGCATCGCCCGGCCTTCGCCCCTTAATCTCTTAGCCGAGACCTTAACGCCTTATTATATTACCGGCCTTCGCCTCGACTGGA
Organism: Chitinophagaceae bacterium; assembly: GCA_003167015.1. Taxonomy (GTDB): domain Bacteria; phylum Bacteroidota; class Bacteroidia; order Chitinophagales; family Chitinophagaceae; genus Puia. Next base: position 18,764 of record PMUF01000248.1, read on the forward strand.
CCATCGGTGGTCTATATACCTATCGAAAGGATAGGCTGATCAATGCCAACAACCAGGAAATGGTCCTCACCGAACGAAACACGTTTTTATTCAATACCACGCTGACCCTGCATCAGGAGGATGCGGATATCACCCGCTACCGGCAATTTATACGGTCTGATAATGAGATCGTCGATCTGCGGGATTCCGTCAAACAAACCTCCGCCGTGCAGTTGCAGAATGGCGTGCTCAGCGTCAATGACTACCTCCTCGATATCCGCGCCGCCAGCGAGGCCAGACAGGATCGGGTAGTGCATGAAATACAATTACTCCTTTCCCAATACGCCCATAAAATAACCACCGGCCATTAGGTCCGACCAAAATAATATACCATGACAAAGTTCTCCGCTATCATCCTGGTCCTCGCCCTGGCCGCCCCATCCTGTAACCGGCACGCCCTCAAAACGGATGCTTCCGGGGTCTTTGAATCGGACGAAGTCATTGTATCAGCCGAAGAGAGCGGCCAGCTTCTTTCATTCCCTATCCAGGAAGGGGACTCACTTCGCAAAGGCGCCATTATCGGCCAGATCGATATGTCCAATACTATCTTGCAGAAACAACAGGTCGAGGCCACCATCCGCGCCCTGAGAGAAAAGACCACCGACCCCTTACCCGAAATCGAGCTGGTCAGAAAGCAGGTGGCCGTGCAGCAATCCCAGCTCGCCCAGCAAATCATGGAAAGGGCAAGAACCCAGCGCCTGCTCAAAGGAGATGCCGCTACCCAAAAGCAATTGGATGACCAGGACGCGGGCATCGATCAATTGCAAAAACAGATCGCCGTTTCCAGGCAGCAAATCGCCCTCGATCAATCCACCATCCACACCGAGAATAGTACCATATCCAGCGAACACTATCCGCTGGAAAAATCGGTCGCCCAGATCCAGGACGTCATCAACAAAGGTCAGATCATAAATCCTATCGGCGGCACCGTCCTCACCAAATATGCCCTCGAAGGTGAAATGACGGCCATTGGCAAAGCCCTCTATAAAATAGCCAATCTCGACACGATTACACTCAGAGCCTATATCACCGGCTCACAACTGACCGCCCTCAAACTGGGGCAAACGGTAGAGGTATTCATAGACGACGGCACCAAAAAATACACAGAATACCACGGCCAGGTCTCCTGGATCTCCGACAAATCAGAGTTCACCCCCAAGACCATCGAAACAAAAGAGGAAAGGGCCAATCTCGTCTATGCCGTAAAAATCAGGGTAAAAAACGACGGCTACCTGAAAATAGGCATGTACGGCGAAGTCAAATTTTCAAGCGATGATCACAGTAAATAAGATTAAGAAGACCTTTAACAAGGGTACCGTCACTGCGTTGAAAGACATCTCTTTTTCCGTGGAAAAAGCCGAGTTGTTCGGCCTGATCGGACCCGATGGCGCGGGCAAGACCACCCTCTTCCGCATCCTCACCACACTGCTGCTGGCAGACGAAGGCGNNACGATTTCGACGTGGTAAAGGATTATAAACAAATAAGGAACTGCGTGGGCTATATGCCCGGTAAATTCAGCCTGTACCAGGACCTGACCATCGAAGAAAACCTCAATTTTTTCGCCACCGTTTTCGGTACAACCATCAAAGCAAATTATGACCTCATAAAAGACATCTATCAGCAAATAGAACCCTTTAAAGACCGCAGAGCAGGGCAGCTATCCGGTGGCATGAAGCAGAAATTAGGCCTGTGCTGCGCCCTGATCCACAAGCCCGTTGTCCTCTTCCTGGACGAACCCACCACCGGCGTGGATGTCGTATCCAGAAGAGAATTCTGGGAAATGCTGAAAAAACTAAAAGGGCAGGGCATTACTATCCTGGTATCGACGCCCTATATGGACGAAGCCAATCTCTGCGACCGCATAGCCCTGCTGCAAAAAGGACAGGTGCTATCCATCGATACCCCCGCTAAAATTATCCAGTCCTATCCCGACCGGCTTTTTGCCATCAAATCCTCCGACATTTTCAAATCCTTACAGGACACCAGGACCTATCCCGGCATCGCCAGTTGTTTCACTTTTGGCGACGCCTTACATGCCACGTTCACCGGTTCGTCGGAAAAGGGAATTATCGCCTTCCTGCACGACAAAGGCCATCCGGACGCCAGCCTGGAAACCATCACCCCCGGAATCGAAGATTGCTTTATCCACCTGCTAAAAAATTAATCCCATGCCGCCAGTCATTACCACGGAGAAATTAAGCAAGCAATTCGGTCCTTTTAAAGCCGTGAATGAATTGACCTTCCAGGTGGAGAAAGGAGAGATATT
>PMUF01000005.1 GCA_003167015.1 Chitinophagaceae bacterium
CCAGCGGTTTGCCATGGTGGTAAAGATAGGTCTGATCGTCGCCGCCCGAGGTCAGCCGCAGGCTGTCCACGAGGTACTTCCAGTCGTTGATCACTACATCGACGTCGACGCTGTCTTTCATTCCTGAAAGGTCGTACATTATTGCAATCGCCCGGCCATATTTCCGCGAGTCATCCAACGCATGCCGTAGTACCACATTGGTATGGTGGCGGCTCGGGTCGGATTTGACGCTGTTGACAAAGCGTTGCATAAAAACCCCGTCGATACCGTACTGCTGCATCCACCTGAAGTGCAGGTCGGTCGTCGAAGAGTCATACGAGCTGAACAGATAAGCGGTGCTGCCGTCCGCATGTGTAAAGGGCGTAGGATAGGTCCGGGCATATTCGGATACATCCGGCCAGAGATCGAACTTGCAGTTGCCGGGTTCGAAGGGACCGGCGGCATGATAATGGTTCCAACCCCGGCCGGCGCTATCTCCCGGCGCGTTGAACCATCCCTGGTACCCCGCCATGAGCAGACCCTTGTAAGAGGAGAAGCGGGACCGGGCGCTATGGCGAGTTTGGGGCGCGGCCGCAACCCCGCATGCCCGGGCCTTTCCGCAGTCGATCACATCCGCACGGCGGGCCGCCGGCGTCACCACCAGTTCCGTCAACCGGCCCTTGCGAACCTTCCCCTCGATAGTGGTGCGGTAGGGCGCATGCAGCTTGAAGTCGGCATCCCAGTCCGCCGGCCACGCGGGCAGCAAGAGCAGCTTTCGCCCATCTACCTGCAGCAGCATTTGTTGCAACCCATTCTCTCCGTTGCCGCCGTTGTCCTCGTCGGGCATATAGTCATGGCTCGCTGCCCAAAAGGCGGGGAACTTCAATCCGGGATCCTTCCGCGTCAGGGCATAACGGACATCTTCAGCTGCAACGTCGGTATAGCCCAGCATGGCTGCCTGGATAGGGTCCTGTGACCAGCAGCCCTTCTGCGGGCATTTGCGGATGTCGAAACTGTGACGCGCCAGTTCCAGATCGGGCTTATCCAGGCCATAAAGGCGGAAAGGATAGATGGCATAGAGTTCCGGGTTTTCTTCATTGTGGGATTTGGCCGTTTGCGGCCCGGTATAGGGAAGAAGACGCCCTTCCCCTTCTATGGAATCAATAGGCAACGGGGGCACAATGGACAGCAACCTGTGCCATTTTTCTTTCAAGGTACCGGGTGCCAGCGTGGCCGGCAACCTCAGCATCCGGCTGAGGACGGCATGCAGGCCCGCAAGGTCGGGCGCGGGATCATGCACTTTCCAGAACATCTCGATGGAATTGTCGGGGTCGAGCAGGAGATGGCCTGTGCTGTCCCGCGGAAAATGCCGGTCGAAAAATTCGAGGCCCGCAGAAGCGATGGGCAGCAGGTAGGTCCGGGCAAAATCAGCATCCCCGGTATAGTCGTAATAATCGAGCATCATCATGCTGAGCTCCAGGACAGGGGTAAAATAATGATGGGTATACAGGGCCTGCTCGCCGGGTCCCATGAAGGGCAACCCTCCCCAGAACGGCGAGGTTTCCTGGAAATAGGCGCCGTCATGCCCGTAATATTTTTGCACGAGGGCGGAATTGCCGGGCAGTATCTGCCGGTACATCCTGAAAAACGGTAACATCAGGTCGAAGTCGCCGGCCATCAGGCAGGACCAGTACATAGGCCTGGTATTTTGAAACCAGTATTGTCCGCCCCAGGCACGAAAGTCGGCATTCATGGGACGGACCTGCCCGTTGATCTTCCAGCCGGGATTGTCTACGACGAAGATCGAACCGTTGAACTTGACGGGATAGGCTCCACGTCCGGCGCAGGCAGTGACGAAACGCTGCAGGACATATCCGCGGGTGATGCTGTCCGCGGTACTGTGGCCGGGGAGGCCGGCGTTTCCGCTGCCGCCGTCATGGCTGTTGCCCTGCAAAAAAATATAGCTCCGCTCCCAGAATCGCCGCCACCATTCCGCATGTGCGCTCCGGGCCGCATGGATATCGATATGATCTGTCTCCGCCCTTTGCGTGGCCAGACGGCCAAGAAATGCCCCGGCGGATGAAGTTGTCGCCGTCAGCACATGAATGGAAATGAGCCGCGTCGCAGAAGGAGCCGCCGACCTCATCGTAGTATCGTCCTCGCGGATGAGCCCGCCGCCTTCGATGGTTGCGCCGAATGTAATATTGGCCAGGTGCGGATCGGCAAGCCTTTCATCCCCCGAACCGGGATTGCGATGGTACCAGGTCAGCGAGGTGCGGGCGGAGGCCGGCACATCCCCGGACGGCCTGCCCGCCGGCACTATGGTGTCGCCCCGGTCAAGACGCCAGTCGTACAGCGTCACGCGCGCATCGGTCCTTTGGCCCCCGATCTCGACGTGTATGACAGGATGATTGGCATCTACCCATACGCGGTAGTTAACCGCAGAAACCCCGGCACCTTCGGCGATATCGATCTCACCCTTACCGGGATGCAGGGTCTGCCGGAAGGGGCCGCCCGAAGCCAGTGGATTCGAAGGGAGTTTCACCCGGACAAGACCCAGTTTCATCAAGTCCCCGCCCTGCTGCATCCACGGATCGGCTGCGGGGTCCTTTTCACCTCCCCAGGCATCCGTTTTGGAAATATAGAACAGCAGGTCGCCGCCGGGGTCGACCCAGACATTCAAACCGATATCGCCATTGCCGAGCGGCATCGACGCCGAAGAACCGGGGCCGGGCTCATCCCAGGAGACACCATAGGCATCGGCCCGGGCTGATACGGATTGCGCAGTCGCGGATTGCGATAGGGCGGTCTGCGCGGTCGCGCGTTGCGCGCCGGTTGTCACGGCTACGGCCAGTAAGAAGGCGATAGCTATTATTCGATTAAGCCGTTTATTCATGTGCATCATCATTAGAAATTGATTCCGTATCCGGCGCATTGACAGCCGAACGGAGTGTGGATAAAAAGGCCGGGACAGTGGACGTCAGCTGAACGGTCAACGGCTGATCATTGGGATGACGGATCTCGAGCACCATGTGGTTCCATCCCTTCTGCAACGGCAACGCCTCCGGCCGGGATGAACGGACGGCGACCTTTCCATTGACCCGCAATTGCCATTCATCGCTGCCGCTAACCTGCATATTCAAGATGGGAAGGTCAGGCTCTACCAGCAAATTCACCAGCGACCTCGGGCTGTATAGCCAGAAATTGAGCCTGGAAGCCGCCTGAACATGCCATACTCCCCTATCATCAAAGGCGGAATAACGGTGACGGCTAATGGAAGACCGGGACAGCCCGGCACTGTCGGTCAGCTGCACTCCCCAATTGATAAGCAACTGCCGTATCAATGTCTTCGACACATGCAACAGCATATCAGGATCGATGGACAGCAAATAAATACGCCCCCGCCCGACGACATATTCGACCAGCACGCTGCCGGCAGGTTTGGTCTCGCGTTCGCTGCGGATAACGGCGGCTGTCTTGCTGTACTCGGGGCGGCCGTTCCATCGTTGCCAATCGGTGTTACAGGCAGCCAATAGTACCTTCCCCTTTTGCACGATGTCTCCGGTCATCGCGTACTCGCTGACGGAGCGGCGCGTTACTTCGCTGAAATACCAGGCCGGATTGCCCAGCCCTTGCAATAGCCCGTCCGGTTGCCTGGGGATATAGGAGGTTGCCTTGCGGTCAGTGACCGTGACCTTTTCCGGCAGTACCTGGTTGAGGACGGGAACGCCGGAAGGGCGAAGGCCCCAGATGAGGATGGATGATCCGCTGTCGGCTGTCGCCAGTACATGGGCCAGCGTGGCGCTGTCGGGCAGGTGTATTCCGTCAATAATGATATGTTCTGACGGACCGGCGGTCAGCGAGGCTCCCACATTGCGGAGCAACGTATCCAGTCCCTCGCCATCGGCAGACACAAGACGGATCGTGCCTTCGCCCTGGCGGCGGGTGACAGATTCCGCGGCGGTAGCAGGAGATTCCGCGACGGCAGCAGGAGATTCCGCGGCGCCCGCAACGCCCCCCTCTGCACCGGGCGGGGCCGGTTCCTGCTCTTCCCCCGATCCGGCATAGGCGGCAGCCAAAGCAGTGAAAAGGGGCCACGGACGATACAACGGCAGGCCCGGATCATAGCCTGGATTCAGCGTAGTTGTATAAGGACCCAGCCGCTCGGGCTGTACGCCGGGCTGTCCCTCCCTGAGAGGGTGAAAAAAGATGCCATCCGAAGGCATGGGCGACCGGGTGGTATCCGCCAGCCCGAGTTCCAGCGGTTGAAGACCATACCATACAAGATTGAAGACGGACCGGTAGACAGCCCGATATTTTTTTTGCAGGTTGACGAGATGGGTGGCCTCCGCTGCCACACCTTCCATACGGCCTTCCTGCGAAACGTACGAAACGTCGCCGCTGAAGGTGGAAGCCTGACGGGGTGTTCCATAATAGGCCATACAGGACTCCCCGATGCCCCATAGCCTGCCGGTGGAAGACCATTCCCTGTAGTCGGCCTCGCCGCCGTAATGACCGATGATAGTAGGCAGGTCTGTAGGCCGGCCGGTTTCGCCGTCACCGGAGATCCAATTGCGTGTCGGGTCCATTGCACGGGCAATAGCCGTCCAACTATCGATCGCCTTCAACTGGCGTTGCACCAGCGATTCAGGCGCGTGAAAGACATTGACGGCTACCGGTATATTTTCATTGCAGACACTCCATCCGAATACAGAAGGATGATTACGGTCCCGAAGGATAAAGTTACCAAGGTGGTCATCGGCAGCTGCCCAATAGTCGTCAGAAGTGATATCGGGGCCGCCGTCACTGGCCCACATGGCCGTTTCATCCAGCACGAGCATGCCCATTTCATCGGCTACGTCGAGATAGAAGACCGGATAGGGCTCGGCATGGAGCCGCACGGCGTTGGCATGTGCCGCTTTCAGCATGGTATACCAGGCCCATGCATACCGGCGTGTCATCTGCGGAATGCCCATGAAATGCCAGGAGTCTCCTTTGAGGATCAAAGGCTGCCCGTTCAACAGGAATTGACCATTCCGGATGGCCGCCTCACGCCAGCCAAAGCGTGTGTAAGACAGATCGATCTCTTTGTCTGGCCCGGAATTCGCGGCCCCCGTGGACACGCGATCGCGGGGAGCCACCCGGACCACGACCCCATAAAGATGCGGCGTGTCCGGACTCCACAGAGCCAGCCGCCCCCGGACCACGGAAGAAAAGGTGACGGTCGTATCCCCATGGGGCGGCAGTGTCAGCGAAGGTCCTTCGAGAGCCAGGACGGTCTGCCCCAGCCACCAGCGAGGCTCGGGCGCCCCGATAACGGAGGTGTCCGCTGCATCGACCCACGGCCGGATACTGCCTGAAAGCCGGACAGACGTCCGCCGGCCGGTGCTGTTGCGAAGGGTAACAGTGACGGATAAGGTATCGCGGCTGACGAAGGGTTGCACGAATGTCCGGGCAATATAGGCGACGGGTCGTACGAGCAGGTCCACATCCTGCCAGATACCTGCAATATGCTGCCCCCAGAACGAGCCGCCGACGTAAGGCCTCCGGCCATAAGGGCCCCTCTTATCAAAAAGCCGGGCGGAGGCTACCCATACCAGCAGTTCGTTCCCTCCCGCAGGACGCACATCATCGGTAATATCGATATCGAAAGGAAGAAAGTTGTCGAAATGATGACCGACCGCCCGGCCGTTGACGAATATGCAGGTATACCCTGCTACTGCTTCAAAGTGCAGGATCAGCCTCCGGCCGGCCCAGGATTTTTTGTACGGGATGTTTCGCATCAGCCATCCGGCACGGACAGTGTCCCATTCCGCCGGGTAATCGGGATAAGTGACAAAGTCGCCGCCCTCATGGCCGCCGGCAAAGCTGTTGACATTCCATGGTGAAGGTATCCGGATTAGCGTCGCCGGCCACTGCGGATCGGATGGCACGACCGGCTCCTCCAACTTTCGGCGGTCGGGAGCCGGGCCCAGGGCAACAGGCATGAACTTCCAGGAACCATTGAGACAGGTATCGTCGCGAAAAGGTCGCTCAACCGCCGCGGTAGCACGTTGGGAAGGGGCGAAGTCAGCCGCGAAACGTATTCCGTCCTGGGCATAGGTGTGCCGAATGACGAAGAAGAGGCCGGTAAGCAGAAGGAACACATTCTTCATATTAAGCAATTGTTGCAAT
>PMUF01000058.1 GCA_003167015.1 Chitinophagaceae bacterium
CAAAAGCCACATCGGTAAAAGGGACATCCCATATAATATGCCGTACACGAGATAGTACATCGGCTAATTCACCCAATTTTTTACTTCCTGCTCGATATGATGCAGGTCGATCTTTACATGAAACTTATTTCTCAAATGCCTCGCCAGCGCATCCGCGGCGTATACGCTCCTGTGTTGACCGCCTGTACAGCCAAAGTTGACCGACAGGCTGGCAAACCCTCTTTTGATATAATCTTCTACCGAAATATCGACGATATTATAGATCCCGTTGAGAAATTCGGGCATCCGGGTCTGCTGTTCCAGGAAATCCTTCACAGGTTTATCCCGGCCGGTCAGGGCCTTGAACTCTGCTATCCGCCCGGGATTGAGGATACCGCGGCAGTCGAAGACAAAACCGCCCCCGTTACCACTCTCATCTTCGGGTATGTTTTTACGGTAGGAAAAGCTATGGATATGCACGACCAGCGGCGTTTGGTCATCGGCCTGCACCGTTTCGAACCGCCCGATCACTGCGTCCTGTACCATCAGATCGAGCAACCGCTCGAATTCCGGCAGGACAACACCTACCTTTTTATAACGAAGGAACCCTTTTACATTCCGTAACGCCAGCGGAATGCTGGTGAGAAAATGCGCTTTTCTTTCGAATAGTCCCCGGAAGCCGTAAGCGCCCAGTACCTGCAGGAGCCGGATCAACACATAGCCGTTGTATTGCCTGATGAACCGGGCCCGGTCTATATTTTTGACCAGTATCTCTTCGACGGTGTCGATATAATGTTCCAGCAGGCTGTCTTTCCATGCATCCGACAGCTCGGCTTTGGCCTGCCATAGCAGGCTGGCGACATCATATTGCAAGGCGCCCTTCATTCCGCCCTGGTAATCGATGAAATGTACTTTGCCATCCCGGAGCATAATATTACGGCTCTGGAAATCCCGGAACATGAAGAATTTATAATCTACATGGGTAAGATAGGTGCTTAAGGTCTCGAAGTCGTCGATCAGTTTTTCCTTGTCATAAGGGATCTGCAGGGTGTCCAGGAAATAGTATTTGAAATACAGCAGATCGCTGAGGATAGCCTGCTTGCCGAACTCGCGGGACGTGATGGTCCAGCTATAGTCCAGTCCTTCGTCGCCCCGGATCTGCAGCCTGGCCAGCTCCTCCAGGCTTTGCCGGAAAAAGGCATACGACTGGTCATTGTGTCCCTGCCGCTCGAGTTCGTTCAGCAAGGAGATATCGCCGAAATCTTCCTGCAGATAAATAGTATACGCTTCGTTGACCCAATAGATCTCCGGCACGGGGCATCCCTGCTGACGGAAATGACGGCTGAATTCGATAAAGGTGCGATTTTCCCGAATGTTGTCGTTGTAGGTGGCGATGTAGGAGCCATCGGGGGTACGGAGCCGGAAATACATCCTGTTACTGCCTGATTGGGGCAGCTTTTCCAAGTCGGTGACCGCAGCCTCGCTATGAGTCGTGAAGAGTTGCCTGATGTTGTCGGTAATAGTTTGCATCGGCCGGTAAAGATAGGCAAAAAGATGTGAGCCGCTCAGGGAGTGGTCCCGCCCCCGCTCAGGGAGTGCCGCCGCCGCCCGCGTTGACGCGTTTATTCTCGTCTTCCGCACCTATGACGTGCCGGCCGGCGGCCTTGACTTGTTTGTTGCCAAAGCGCCAGGTAAAGTACAATTTGAGCTGCCGGCTTTCATAATCGCCGCTGGCCACAAGATATTGACCGGCAAAATTACTGCTATACGAATAGGGCATAGTATGGAAGATATCGCTGACCGNNCCACATATGACGGCCTATCAGGGTGGCCTGCAAGATGTTCGGCCCCGTATAAAACTCGGTGATATTGGCCGTCCAGCCGCTGCCCAGCCGGAAGACATGTTGCGTGTAGACGGTTGTATTAAAGATGTTCAGATCGACGATCCGGCCCGGACCGCCGAAGTTGGATTTGTATAGAGCGTAATGTCCGTTCACATTGACAAACAGGCTATACCATTTATAGTAAAAGGGATAGCCGATCGTCAGCCCGGTGATATACTGGTTGGCCAGGTTCACGTCAGTGACGACCGTTTTCGACCGGTCCGTCGTATCGGGAATGCTCGAGAACAGGTTGCTGACATGGCTGTAATTCAATGACAGGGTCAGGTCGTTCTTATGAGAATAGCTCAGTTGCAGGTTGTCGGCATATTGAGGCCGCAGCTGCGTATTGCCTTTTGAAAAGGTATAATCGTCCAGCTTGAATTCGAAGGGGTTCAGATTGGCGTAGTTGGGCCTGTCGATCCGCCGGCCATAGCTGAACGTCCATTGATTCCCCGGGGTCTCATTCCAGGTGAAGGTGGCGTTTGGAAAAAGGTCGGTATAATGCCTGGGAAAAATGGAATCGTAAGGTGAATAGTCTGCGGATGCCTGCTGCCAGCCCGTTGAAATGCCTTTGCTGTTGGTGTTTTCGACCCGCAAACCGCCCTGTACATTCCAGTTTTTCCCGCTCCGGCTGTAGTTGACATAGGCGGCATTGATATTTTCCTTGTAGTTGAAATTATCGCTGCTCAGGGAGTCCAGCGTATGGACCGAATTCAGCACGTCGTACTGCTGGAAATTATTTTGGGTGGTGACATAGGAAACCTTCGCGCCCACGCCCACCTGGCCTTTGAGAAAGTTGGCCTGGTAGTCCAGCTTTATGCTGTAAATAAAGATATTGGTCGGGGACAGGATATTGTAATCGTTGCTGTACAAAAAGGTCTTTCCGGTCGAATCATAATAATTATTCGGCTGCAGCTGGTTGCTTCGGTTCCGGTACTGGCCATAATCCGCATTCGCGGTGAGATCGTGACCGCTGCTGTCCGTATAATGATAGTTGAGGTCAAAGGTATAATCGTCATGGAGCTCGCTGGTACGGCTATCCGCCACCAGCAGCCTGTTCGTGGTGTTCGTGGGGATATAGATGATGGGGGTAGTGCCGTTGGACCGGATGCTGTCAGTGGCAAGGGTGGCATTGACAAGTATGCCCAGGGTATTCCTTTTATTGAGGAAATAGTCCAGACCGGTCCTGATCGAATGACTGACGCTGTTTTGCACCAGGTCGGTATGCTGGAGGAAGAGGGTATCCAGCTGCGTCCGGTATTGACTGGAATATAAAAGATTGGCGGCGTTATTATAGGTATACCCACCGAACACATCGAGGTTCTTGTCCCGGTGATTGAAGGTGACATTCGCGTTGTATTTGCTGTAGGTGCCGATACTGTAGCCTGCGCCTGCCGTTACATTCGTCCCGAAGGACTTATCCTTCTTCAGCCGGATATTGATAATGCCGGCACTCCCTGCCGCCTCGTATTTGACGGGAGGGTTCGTGATGATTTCGATAGACTCGATCGAAGAGGACTGGATGGTCTTCAGGTAGTTGGCCAGATCGTTGCCGGACAGGTAGGTGGGCCGGCCATCGACATAGACCTGGACGCCATTTTTGCCATTGATGCCGAGGGTATTGGTATTATCCACCGTTACACCGGGTGCTTTTCGCATCAAATCGAGTACATCTTCCCCGATGCTATTGATGGAGTTTTCTACATTGAGCACGATCCTGTCGGCTTTGACCTCTACCAATGGCTTCATACCGGTGACTTGCACCTGCTTCAGCTCGCGGGAAACAGGAGACAGGCTGATCGGTGAAACATTGGCCGTCCGGTCCTCTTTTACCTCGAAAACAGCGGAACTGGCAGGCTGGTATCCCACATGAGAAATGGTAATGAAATAAAGCCCGGCAGGAATGGAAGAAAAGGCATATTGCCCATTGGCATCGGAAGCATTCAATTTTATTATAACGGAATCTTTGCTGGTTTTCAATGCGATGGTAGCTCCGGATAGGGGTTTTCCTTTATTGTCTCCTGCAGACCCACTGACCATTTGCGCGGCTAGCTTAACATGTGATAGGATGGCCAATAGGAATAAAGCAGAGATTCTCATGTATTCAGTCGTTTAAGGTTAATGGTGCGATCCGGGCAAAAGTTACGTAGTAAAATTTAATCAATAAAACGGAAAAAAATAGTTCCTTCAATGGCCTATTTGCCTCTATCTTAGGGTAGTAAATGGATTATGTCAGGCAATATAAGCGTTTTATTAATAGTCATTATCTAAATGGGGCCATACGCATAACCGCAGGTATCACTTTGCCCGCCATCCTCCTGGGTTATTTCAACAATTTATCTGCCGGCATCGTCTTGTCCATCGGCGCCATGTGTGTCGCCAATACCGATAATCCGGGACCCATTCATCATCGGCGTAACGGCATGATAGCCTGTGTATTAATTATTTTCGGGGTAACGTTGCTCACCGGTCTCGCCTCGGGGTCGGCTGTCATGACGGGGCTGCTGGTCGTCGTCTTCTGCTTTCTCTTCTCCCTGATAAGCATATATGGCAACCGGGCCAGTTCCATTGGCGTCAATGCATTGCTGGTGATGGTACTGAACATCGATCGTCATCAGCAGGGATGGCATATTCTGATCAATGCAGCCTACGTGCTGGCAGGCGGGGTATGGTATACCGTCCTGAGCCTGCTGCTGTATAGCTTCCGTCCTTATAAGCTGGTACAGCAGGCGCTGGGAGACTGCGTCCAGGCGACAGCGGACTTCCTGCGGATAAAAGCCTCGTTTTATTCGCGGGACGTGGACTACGATAAAAGTTACCGGCAGCTGCTGGATAGCCAGAGCACTATCCAGGAAAAGCAGGACCTGCTGCGGGAGCTGATCTTCAAAAGCAGGAAGATCGTGCAGGAATCTACCCACACCGGCCGTATACTCATGATGATCTTCCTCGACATCGTCGACCTGTTCGAAAGGATCATGACTTCGCAGCAGGATTACCGGCTATTGCACCAGTTCTTTGATGACAGCGGCCTCATGGAGGAATGCAGGCTGCTGATCCTGGACCTGGCGACGGAACTGGACGGGATCGGGCTGGCGATCATGAGCGGTAAGCCATCGGTCGATCGGGCCGCCCTCTCCACGCGGATCAGGCAGCTGCGGGAATCGCTTGACCGCTACCGCCCCGGCCCCGCCACCGAACGCTCCCCCGACTTCGCCGCCGGTCGCCCCGGCCCCACTGAGAGACCGTTCGAGGGAACGGTCGATCCTAGAAGCGCCAGCTCTGTGCGAGGGTTGGTCGATCTCGGCAATATCCTGGACAGTATCCAGGATATCAATGACCGGCTGCATGTCCTGCATGGCTTTACGACTTACGATCGCAAGCTGAGCCGGAATTTCAAGACGGAGCTGAACGTGGAGGACTTCGTTGCGCACCAGGACATGGACCGCAAACTGATCATCGACAACCTGACCGTCGACTCCAACATTTTCCGTCATTCTCTCAGGGTCAGTATCGCTACTCTTGCCGGTTATATCATCTCCCTTTTCCTGCCTTTCGGGCATGGCTATTGGATATTACTGACGATCATCGTCATCCTGAAGCCCAGTTATAGTCTTAGCAAGAAAAGGAATGTCCAGAGGCTTATGGGGACGTTGGGCGGCGCGCTGGTCGGGCTGCTG
>PMUF01000241.1 GCA_003167015.1 Chitinophagaceae bacterium
TTACCCTCACACCCATCCAGGCACGCGGCATCGCTCCTGCTCTCGAAGGCAAAGACGTGATCGGCACGGCGCAGACCGGCACCGGCAAGACTCTTGCGTTTCTGATTCCGATTCTCGAAATGCTGCGGCGAGAGCCGTCGCAACACATCACCGCGCTGGTGCTTTTGCCTACGCGCGAACTCGCCATGCAGGTTGTCGAGCAGTACAACGCATTGCGCGGCAAGTTGCTGGGCCCGGCGGCATTGGTCGTCGGCGGATTGTCCGAAGGACTGCAACTCACCAACCTGCGCAAAGGCGCGCGGCTGTTGGTTGCGACTCCGGGACGATTGGAAGATTTCCTCTCGCGCAAGCTCGTGCATTTCCGCGATCTGCGCGTGCTGATCCTGGACGAAGCCGATCGCATGCTGGACATGGGATTCTATGATGATATCATGAAGATCATTTCCTTTCTGCCGCCCAAACGGCAGAACCTGCTGTTCTCCGCCACGATGCCGACCAAGATCCGCGACCTGGCCCGTAAGATCCTCCACGAGCCGGTAGAGATCAATATCGCCATCTCCAAACCGCCTGCCCGTATTGAACAAAACGCATTCGTCGTCTACGAAGCCCAGAAGATCCCGCTCGTCAAATGGCTGCTCAAATCACGCAACCTGAAGAGTACGCTCGTTTTCTGTTCGAAGAAGCATAATGTCAAGCAGCTGACCATGGAACTGAAAAGGTCGAAGTTCAATGTCAGCGAGATCCATTCCGACCTGGACCAGGCAGCCCGCGAACAGGTATTACTGGAATTCAAGAGCAGACGTCTTCCCATTCTCATAGCCACTGACATCCTTTCCCGGGGCATCGATATCGACAATATAGAAATGGTGATCAATTACGATGTCCCCAACGACGGCGAGGACTATATCCACCGGATCGGCCGTACGGCAAGGGCCGAAACGGACGGGATCGCGTTCACCTTCATCAGCGAAAAGGAACAGAATAAATTCCGGATCATCGAAGAGTTGCTGGGCAAGCCTGTTACCAAGGCGCCCGTGCCGGAGCAGTTCGGTCCCGCACCCGAATATCATCCCGGCAGCAGAGGCGGAAAGAGCCATCGGGGAAGAGGTCCTGGCGGCCCCAGTCGCGGGGGTTCAGGTGGTCACGGCGGCGGCCATGGTGGTTCCGGCGGTCGCGGGGGACACGGCCCCAGCCGCGGCGGCTCTGGCAGCCATGGCAACCACGGCGGCGGTCACAGTAATCACGGCGGTCGCACCAGCGGTAGCGGTGGCCAGAAATTTCAAGCTATCCCCAAAGACAATCCCGGCAATCCTTAAATTCTCAGAGGACCAGCATCAACCAGCCCGCTAACAGCCAGGCGAGGACAATGACCGGCGAGGGTAGCTTCGTCAGGCTCAGGACCGCCCACGTGGCTCCAATCACCGCCAGGTTGATCGCAATATCTGTCCAGCTGACCAGGTAGAAATCCTTCATCATGTATAATGCGGAGGCAATGATAATTCCAACCACGACTGCATTGATCCCTTCCAGGGCCCGGTAGACGATCGCATATTTTTTCAGGTTATGCCAGATGGGGTAAAAGAAGAGCACCAGCAAAGCGCTGGGCAGAAAAATACCTGTCGCGCCGATAAAACAACCCAGGATCTGCAACGTCGGTCCCTTATCTTTCATGGCGACACCACCCATATAGGCGGCTACGGAAAAGACGGGACCGGGGATCGCCCTCACCATCCCTGCGCCGGAATAAAAATCTCCCTTATTCAGCCGGATAATGTTTGGATTCCGCTGGATCAGCTTCTGTGATTCAGGCCTCGCCACGAACTGTTCGTACATCATCGGGATCAGTACATTTCCCCCACCAAAAACGAGGCTTCCAAAACGGTAGGTGTTTTCGAACAGGTTCAGCGGCCGCCGGCTGGGCCAGTTATTTTTTCGCGCCAGTTCGCTGCTCGCTCCGGCCAGCAGGAAAATGATCGCAAACAGCCAGATGTTTCCCCATTTAATTTTCTTCGGTAGTATTTCCTTCTGCGGGATACGCCGGTCGCTCAGGTTGGTCACGAATCCACCCAGCACCAGCAGGATGGGAAAGATCCACGGCCACTGGAACAGGAGAAAGGTAGAGATAGTACTGGCGACCAGGATGACCCGCGTAATGGTGTTGTGGATGGAGATCTTAAAGGCCTTTTGCGCCGCAAAAGCAAGGAAGCCGATCGTCATGGGAGCGATAAAGCGGAATAACGCGGTGTTCGTCGTCGGAAAAAAAGAAAATAGCCCCATCAGGATGCAGGCCGGCAGCGTCCAGATCAGCATGGTAATGACGGCCAGCAATACTCCGCCGCGCTTGTACCCGATCAGCGTGAGGGTTTGTGTGGAAGATGCGCCCGGCAGCAGCTGGCAGAAGGCGCTGTACTCCAGCAACTCCTCTTCGGTCACATCCTTTCGTTTCTGGACAAACGTCTTCAGCATCATCGCGTAATGTCCCTGCGGACCACCAAAGGCAGTAAGACTATACAGCAGTACGGTCTTAAGGAATGCAATATGGCGGAAGAGGACTGTCAATCCGGCCGCAAATTATTGATTGTTGAAAACATGAGCAAAAGGAATCGGCCGGCACCCGATTTTAACGTAAATTCAGAATACCAAAAACTACGTCATGAGAAAAAATGGATTATTTAGTCTTTTCCTGCTGTTAGCCGTCACCGCCACCGCACAAACGGACATCCGCACCGCTATAGACTCGGCAGCCGACAAGATCGAACCCAAAACCATCGCCTGGCGCCGGGACTTTCATGAACACCCGGAGTTGGGCAACCGGGAATTCCGGACCTCGAAGATCATCGCCGACCACCTGCGGTCACTGGGACTGGAAGTACACGAGGGGGTAGGGAAGACCGGTGTAGTCGGCATCCTGCGGGGCGCATATCCCGGCCCGGTGATCGGCCTGCGGGCCGATATGGATGCGCTGCCCCTTATCGAGCGTACTCCTGTCCCTTTCGCTTCGAAAGTAAAGACCACCTATAACGGCCAGGAAGTCGGCGTCATGCATGCCTGCGGCCATGACTCCCATATCGCCATTATGATGAGCGTCGCCGAAATCCTGGCAGGCATGAAACAGCAGCTGCATGGTACCGTGAAGTTCATCTTTCAGCCGGCAGAAGAAGGTCCGCCCAACGGCGAGGAAGGCGGCGCGGCCCTCATGATCAAGGAAGGCGTGCTTGACAATCCCAAAGTCGACGTCGTCTTCGGCCTGCACATCAATTCCGCCACGGAAGTAGGAAAGATAAAATACCGCAGCGAAGGAGCCATGGCCGCTTCCGACTGGTTCACGATAAAAGTACACGGAAAAGGCTCACACGGTTCACAACCCTGGGCCGGTATCGACCCGGTCGTCGTTTCCGCGCAGATCATCGAAGGGCTGCAGACCATCGTCAGCCGCCAGACTGAACTGACCAAGGATGCGGCGGTTATCTCCGTCTGCGTCATACAGGGGGGCGTCCGGTCGAATATCATCCCGGAAGAAGTGGAAATGACCGGTACGATCCGCACCCTGGATACCGCCATGCAATCCGAGATCCACCAGCGTATGCGGCGTACCGTTACAAAGATAGCGGAGAGTGCCGGCGCCACCGCCGATATCACTATAGACAAGAAAACCCTGATCACGTATAACGACCCTGCCCTGGTGAAGAAAATGTTGCCTTCGCTCCAACATACAGCCGGGGACGAAAATGTCCAATGGATGGATGCCATGACAGGGTCGGAGGATTTTTCTTTTTTCGGCGCAAAGGTTCCTTCGTTTTTCTTTTTCCTCGGGGGAATGAAAAAGGGACAGGATCCTAAAACGGCCTTTCCGCACCATACGGCTGACTTCTATATTGACGAGAGCGGATTCAAATTAGGGGTAAAGGCGTTCTGCAACTTGGTATTTGATTATTCTGCTCAATCGAAATAATAATATTGTTTTATATATAATTGCCTTATTAAATGGATATAGAAACAATCCGTGACTACTGTCTCGCAAAAAAGGAGGTAGAAGAAAGTTTTCCTTTCGGCGAAACCACCCTGGTCTTCAAAGTCAGGGGGAAGATCTTCCTGTTGGCTGGTCTGGATAATCCCGTGCTGCAGTTCAATGTAAAGTGTGATCCGGAAAAGGCTATAGAATGGAGGGAACAATTCGCCTCCGTCCAACCGGGCTACCACATGAACAAAAAAAGGTGGAATACGGTGATGGTTGACGGTAGTATCCCCGGCCGGATCATTCGGCAGATGATCGATGACTCCTATCAACTGGTCGTGATGTCACTACCTAAAAAATCACGCGAAGGGTTAGTGTAGATAGTAGCCGCTCTTTTCTATTTCTTCCCGGACAGCATCTGGTACCAGGTACCGGATGGATTTCCCTTCCCTGATGTGTTGACGGATGGTAGTGGAAGAGATGGGCAGCAGCGGTGCCTGTACGACCTGTATGCTCATGGCCTCAGGATAGACAGGTATTGTCTCATGTTCAGGGCGCAGATAGACATAGATAGCGTAGTTCCGCAGCAACCATTGATAGTTCTTCCATTTCGGCAGGTTTTGCAGGCTATCGCTGCCCATGATGACCGCAAATTCATTACCCGGATACTTTTCTCTTAAGTAAGCCAAAGTATCTACTGTATAAGAAGGCTTGGGTAATTTGAATTCAATATCGGAAGCCTTGAGGTTCTTTTCTCCTTCAATGGCCAGCTGTACGAGGAAAAGTCGATGGTATTCGTTCAATAAAGAGGCAGAAGGCTTCAGGGGATTCTGGGGCGAAATAACAAACCAAACCTGGTCGAGATCGGTATGATCGAGAATATAGTTGGCAATAATGAGATGTCCGTGATGAATGGGATTAAAGGAGCCAAAATATAATCCTGCTCTCATTTTCCACTCTCCTCCATGAAAATGTTGTCCGCTTCATCCAGCCGAAGGCTCAGATTGTAACCGGCCACAGTGATAGAAATAGGATCTCCCAGCGGAGCCACCTGTTCGACTCTGACCAGTTCTCCGGGCACACATCCCATCTCCATTAACTTCAGGAACAGGTCATTTTTTTCGAAAGAATGAATCCTGGCCACTGTCCCGGGTTCTAATTCAGATAATCTCTTCATTTTTAATTGGGTTGTCCTAACTTGGACCAGCGAAATTAGACTTTGTTACACGATTCAGCTTACGATTTTCGGAAATGCCAGCTATTAACGCCAAAATACAATTTCATATTCTTCAACCGGTTTCCCTGAAAGAGAGGATGCGCTTGAAACAATTCATTATCGCTCTGTTCCGCCGGGAAAAGAAACCGTTGGCAGAACTGAACTATATCTTCTGCTCCGACCAGCGTTTGCTGGAAATTAACCGACAATTCCTTCAGCACGACTTTTATACGGATATTATCACCTTCCCGCTGTCTGATCCAGGTCAGCCCATCAGCGGGGAAATATACATTAGTGTCGACCGGGTTCGGGATAATGCGGCGGCATTCGGGAGTTCGATCAAGAGGGAATTACTTCGGGTTATCTTCCACGGTGCCCTCCATTTATGCGGGCATAAGGATAAAAGTCCTGCGGACGAGAAATTAATGCGAAAAATGGAGGATCACTATCTTGCTCTATATGAGCGTTCCACGTGAAACAGTAAGCCACGGAGCCCCTCCATCCCCGAGACTTTTAAAATATTTCTTTCTGCGAAACGTTCCCCGTGGAACGTTTAACTTTGCATCATGTTTTTAAAGTATGACGTTATAGTAGTAGGGGCCGGTCATGCCGGTTGTGAAGCAGCAGCCGCAGCGGCTAACCTGGGGTCAAAAGTTCTCCTGATCACGATGAATATGCAGACCATCGCGCAGATGAGCTGTAATCCGGCCATGGGGGGTATTGCAAAAGGCCAGATCGTCCGGGAAATTGACGCCATGGGGGGATACTCCGGTATTGTCAGTGACAAAAGCATGATCCAATTCCGGATGCTCAACCGCTCCAAAGGTCCGGCCATGTGGAGCCCCCGCTCTCAAAATGACCGGATGCTGTTTGCCTCGACCTGGCGGGAAATGCTCGAACAAACCCCCAATGTTGATTTTTACCAGGATATGGTCAATTCCCTCATCATCAAAGATGGCGTTGTCTGCGGAGTCGTCACCGGTTTGGGTCATGAAATTTCGGCCAATGCTGTTGTCGTTACCAGCGGAACTTTCCTTAACGGTGTCATTCATATCGGAGAAAAAAGATTCGGTGGCGGCAGAGTAGCGGAAAAAGCGGCTACAGGGATAACAGAACAATTGGTCTCCGTTGGCTTTGAGAGCGACCGGCTCAAGACCGGCACCCCTCCCCGGATTGATGGAAGAAGCCTTGACTACACCCAAATGGAAGAACAAAAAGGGGATGAACAGATCGTAGGCTTCTCTTTCCTCGATACACCCAAACCATCACAGCAAAGAAGCTGTTGGATCACGTATACTAACTCGACCGTTCACGATATTCTCAAGACCGGATTTGACCGCAGCCCCATGTATACCGGCCGCATCGAAGGGGTAGGGCCAAGATATTGCCCCAGTATAGAAGATAAGATCAATCGCTTCGCAGAAAGGGAAAGACACCAGCTCTTCATCGAACCCGAAGGCTGGAATACCGTTGAAATCTATGTCAATGGTTTCTCTACCTCCCTACCTGAAGAAGTCCAGTACGCCGCCCTTGCCCAGGTACCGGGCTTTCAAAACGTTCGCATCTTCCGCCCGGGCTATGCCATAGAATACGACTATTTTCCTCCCACGCAGCTCAAACATTCCCTCGAGACTAAAATGCTCGACAACCTTTTCTTTGCCGGCCAGATCAACGGCACTACGGGGTATGAAGAGGCCGCCTGCCAGGGACTCATGGCCGGTATCAATGCTCATCAAAAGATCAATCACCTGGAACCGGTCATTTTGAAAAGAAGCGAAGCCTACATCGGCGTTCTGATCGACGACCTCATCAACAAAGGCACGGAAGAACCTTATCGCATGTTCACCTCCCGCGCCGAATTCCGTACGCTCCTGCGCCAGGATAATGCAGATCTGCGCCTGACTGAACTCAGCTATAAAATTGGTCTTGCCTCAGCCGAAAGAATGCAAAACACCTTGCGGAGACAATCGGGCGTAGAGCACACCAAACATCTGCTCTCCTCGCTTTCCCTTGAACCGGAAGAATCAGCCAACTATCTGCTGGAAAAAAATTCAGCTCCCTTGCTGCAAAAACAAAAGGCCGCCCAGGTTCTGCTGCGCCCCAATATCGATCTTCTCTCCATGCGCAATGCCATCCCAAGTCTTGCCCACTCCCTCGAAGACATCGATACTGACGTTCTCGAACAAACGGAAATCCAGATCAAATACGATGTCTATATCGGTAAAGAAAAAGAACTCGTTGAAAAAATGGCCCAGCTGGAAAATCTGCTGATCCCGGAGAATTTCAACTACGATCGGTTATCATCGCTCTCTAATGAAGCCCTGCAGAAATTTAAAAAAATAAAACCCAGGACCCTTGGCCAGGCCAGCCGCATCAGCGGAGTTAACCCCAGCGATGTTCAGATCCTGATGGTCTATATGGGGAGATAAAAGAAGCTGTCATGGCTGGCTAACACATTAAATATTTATAAACCATATTTAGCGCTGATTTCCAGCATTCTATCTATCGGTTTACGCGCAGCATACATCAATTCTGGGTCCATCAGCAGTTCCGGCTGCTCATACTCCATACATAAGTACAATTTCTCCAGCGTATTCAGCTTCATATGCGGACAATCATTACAAGCACAGTTATTTGTCGGCGGAGCGGGGATGAAACTCTTCTCCGGCGACGACAATTGCATCTGATGCAGAATTCCGGCCTCTGTTGCCACGATGTATTCCTGACTGGAGTCTCGCTTCGTGTAATTTAAGAGGGCCGTAGTGGACCCTATATAGTCTGCCAGACGTAGTATGGGTTCTTCACATTCCGGATGCGCGATCAATTTCGCTTCGGGATACCTGATCTTCAAACGAGTAATCTTCTCTAAGCTAAAGATCTCGTGCACCATACATGCACCATCCCACAACAACATATCCCGTCCTGTTTTCTTTACCAGGTAAGCCCCCAGGTTACGATCAGGTGCAAAAATGATCTTCTGCTCTTTTGGAAGGCTCTCCACAATCTTCTCTGCATTCGACGAAGTGCAAATAATATCACTTAGCGCCTTTACTTCCGCCGAACAATTGATATAGGAAATAACCAGATGGTCAGGGTGTTTCTCCCTGAAGGCTTTGAACAGATAACCGGGAGCGGAGTCTGCCAGCGAACAACCCGCCTTCAGATCAGGCAATACCACCTTCTTGCCGGGATTCAGGATCTTCGCCGTCTCTGCCATGAAGTGAACGCCCGCAAACACAATCAGGTCAGCTGTCGTCTTCTCCGCCTGTTGCGCCAGCCCCAGGCTATCCCCGATATAGTCCGCCACATCCTGGATATCCGCTTCCTGGTAATAATGCGCCAGCACAATCGCATTTTTTTCTTTCTTCAAACGTTCTATCTCCAGAAAGAGATCCAGCTGAGGCGAAACGTCGATATCCAAAAATCCCCGGGAGGACAAATTTTTTGTCGCGGATGCTATGTTAATATCTGCCATAGTATTTAATAATATCAATTATTTATAAATAAAGCTACTACTACTATCATGGTGCATTAGTGGATAAGAATTTTCGCCGCCGGATGGAATCATCGAAAACTCATACTTATACACCACACTGCACATTTAGTTAACAACCCGAACCTGCCTTTTGATCGCAGTCTTGCCTGCTTATCCACTGCTGTGTATTAAATAAGGGTCCGGAAAACTATTTTACCTCCCTGTTGTCAGCGGCGGTGGAATAACTGCACCTTTGTGCACCGCCCCGACCCTTCTATCCGACCCGCCGGGAGTTGTCTCCCAACTATACCCAGTTCCTGAACCGTCCCAACCGGGTTTATCCACCGCCGCGTCGGGTTATTCATAAGTCCTTGTTAATTACAGTTTCACGGGGATTGTTTCACAAAAAGGCCTTTTCCTGAGAATCATACCAGAAGGCACTTTAACACCCTTTTCCACAATTTGTTCATAAGCCACGGATACCCTATTTTTGCCATCCGTTTATTAAAAATACAACCCCGAGTCAACTTTATCGAGAATCAAAATTATGTCAATACTTCAAACAATAAGGGATAGAGCCGCCTGGTTAGTTTTTGGTCTTATCGCGCTCAGTCTGATCGGTTTTCTTTTGATGGACGCCTTCGTGGGCAGAAGCCGGCTTTTCGGCAACCGCTCGACTGTCGTCGGGACGATCGACGGGCAAAAGATAGAATATGATGAATTTGAGCGCCAGGTCTCGGGCCAGGAAGAACGTTATAAGGCTCAGGGCTATCCTGTCAACGATGCCATGCAACAGAATATCAGGGATGAAGTATGGCGCCAGACGATCGAAGACGCTTTGCTGACCAAGGACTACGCCAAGCTGGGTCTTGATGTCAGCGACAAAGAGATCAATGATATGCTGGTCGGCGCCGATGCCATCCCCGACATCAAGCGGGCCTTCACGGATCCCAAAACCGGGATTTTCGATTCCCAGGCTGCTGCCACCCAGATCAATCAATTAAGGAATGTCTATAAAGCAGGACCAAAAAAGACCGGAGACAACCGGCAATATGAAGCGGCCAAGTCATTCTTTGAAGAGTCGGTTCCCCAGATCCTTAAAATGAGGTTACGGGAGAAATACACTTCCCTGCTGGCGAACAGCGCCTACGTACCCAAATGGATGATCGAAAAAATGAACGCGGACAACAGTCAGCTGGCAGCGATCTCCTATGTCAACACCCCTTATTTTACGATTCCGGACAGTGCGGCGAAAATAACAGACGCGGAAATAGAAGACTATGTCAGCCAACATAAAGACCAGTTCAAACAGGAGGAGAACCGTAGCATTGCCTACGTCACCTTCGACGCCTCCCCCAACTCGGCCGACAGCGCAAGAGTAAGGCAACAGCTCGTCGATATGTCCGCCGAATTCTCCAAGACCAACGATCCGCAGGCCTTCCTGGCAAGGGTCGGCAGCGACTTACCTTATGCGGACACTTATCTCGGCAAGGCAAGGATCCAGGTGCCCAGCAAGGATTCCATCTTTGCCCTCTCGAAGGGAGCAGTTTATGGCCCTTACCTCGACGGAACAAATTACACCGTCGCCAAACTGGTTGATGAAAAGACGCTGCCGGACTCCGTTCGAGCCCGTCATATCCTCGTCGCAACCGTCGATCCTCAGACCCAGCAGCCTACCATGGATGACAGCACGGCAAAGAAAAAGATCGACAGCATCCGTAACCTGATCGAAAAAGGCGGCCAGAACTTTGACAGCGTCGCCGCCAGACTGTCCGATGATCCGGGCAGCAAGACAAAAGGCGGTGATCTGGGCTATTTCACGGCAGACCGTATGGTCAAGGAATTCTCCGATTTCGCCTTCAGCCATAAGGTCGGTGAAAAAGGAATTGTAAAGAGCCAGTTTGGATACCATTATATAGAGGTGCTCGACCAGAAGAGTTTTGAACCAGCCTATAAAGTTGCCTATCTCAGCCGCAAGATAGACGTCAGTCCCGAAACGGATCAAGCAGCAAATGGACTGGCCAGCCAGTTCGCCGGCCTGAGCCGCGATCCACAAAGCTTCGACGCTAATGTGCAGAAAGACAAATTGCAACGGCTCAATGCGCCGGATATCCAACCTTCGGAATTAACGATCCCCGGCCTCGGCCCCAATCGCCAGCTTGTTCGCTGGATCTATGATGCAGAGCTCGGCAATGTCTCCGAACCCTTTGCCGTGGGCGATAAATATGTCGTAGCCCTCCTGACTGAAATCAATAAGGCAGGGACGATGTCTGCGGCAAAAGCCAGGAATGTCGTCGAACCGATCCTGCGCAACAAGAAAAAGGCGGAACAAATCATAAAGAAGCTCGGCAACCCGGCCTCCCTTGACGCTGCGGCAACTGCCAGCGGGCAACAGATCCTGCACGCGGACAGCGTGTTGTTCGCCTCACCCTATATTCTCAATGTCGGCCAGGAGCCCAAAGTCATCGGCGCTTCCTTCGATAAAGATCTGACTGGTAAACCTGCTTCCCCGGCCATTCCCGGCAACGGCGGCGTATATGTTATCCGGGTGGAAAAGGTCAGCGCTCTCTCTAATCCGAACGCCGATCTGCAGCAACAACGCTTTGTGCAGGAACAACAACAGCGCCAAATGGTTTTCCGCGGCCTGACGGACGCCCTGCGCAAACTGGCGACCGTTGAGGACTTCCGCGGTAAATTCTTCTAGTAAGTTATTTCAGATAAGCCTCATTTTTCGAATGACCTCTCCTCTCAGGAGGGGTCATTTGTTTTTGCGTATCTTTGTACCGGATATGAGCGAAGAGATTATTAACAAGGTAGCACAGAGCGGACTGCTGACACTGGACCTGGAAGATTACTTTCCCCGGGAAGAGATCGTTGTGTTCGATCTGAAGCCGCTGTTGTTCCGGGAAATGATCCTGAAAGAAAAAGAATTCCGTGCCGCTCTCCAGGCCACCGACTGGACTACCTATGCCGGAAAGACCCTGGCAGTGACCTGCTCGGTGGATGCGATCATCCCTTCGTGGGCTTACATGCTGGTGGCGGTTCAGGCACAGCCGTACGCCCGGCATATTATCCTCGGCGACCGGCATGCGGCCCTGCAACAGTCCTTCCTCGCCAACCTGCAGGCCATCGACGTCACGGCATTTGCCGACAAGAGAGTGATCGTGAAGGGATGCGGGGATCTGTCCGTGGGCGCTTTTGCCTATCTCGAAATAACCCGCCTGCTGCAGCCCGTGGTCAAGAGCATCATGTACGGAGAGGCTTGCAGCAATGTCCCGGTGTATAAAAAGAAATAGCCGGCTCTTCGATTTTTCACGGTTGCGCCTGTTGGATAAAAACCTACAACTATGGACGTCGAAATCCTGGCCAGGGTCCAATTCGGTTTCACGATAGGCTTTCATTATATCTATCCGCCGCTCAGCATTGGGCTGGGCCTGATATTGGTGATCCTTGAAGGCCTCTATCTGAAGACAGGCGATAAGGTCTACGAGATGGCCGTCCGTTTCTGGATTCGCATCTTCGCACTCATTTTCGGCATCGGCGTGGCGACCGGCATCATTATGGAATTCGAGTTCGGGACTAACTGGGCTACCTATTCGAAATATGTCGGGGATATTTTCGGCAGCGCCCTGGCCGCCGAAGGGATCTTTGCCTTCGCACTGGAATCGGGCTTTCTCGGCGTCCTGATCTTTGGCTGGAATCGCGTCAGCCG
>PMUF01000390.1 GCA_003167015.1 Chitinophagaceae bacterium
CTTTTATCCACCCCTGCTCCTATTTCGTCCACCCAAAACCCCTTTTCGTCCAGGAAAAATAATAGAATCTTTTCGTTTGCTAATTTACGTTAGCGTACTCCCACTCAACGATAGTTTGAATGATCAGATATGCTTACGAGCTGAATGATTTTCGCCGCTGGGTCAGCGGCTTCAGCAAAACGCTGCACTTACCGGTAAATGGTGGAAATATAGAGATCAACCAGGATCTGGGGACCGGCTACATCCGGACCGGCCATTGGCCTACCGGAATTTCCTACATGGTGATAGATCTGTCCCTGCAGACAGATCTTGTGTTTACCCGGCATGCATCCTCCACTCCGCTCCTCTGCCTGTGGTTCGATATGGGAACAGGACACAATACGCTCCACCTGTTCTCCACGGGCTCCCAACAGGAGACAGTCTATCTCCGAAATACCCGCCTTAAACTGATAGCGCTCCTCTTTCCGCAGTCCTTCCTGCACCGGTACCTGAACGCAGCATTACTTTCCGATCTGACCAGGTATGCAGACAATCCTACTGCCCGCCCCAGGGACCTGATCCCTTTCGAATACCGGCAACCGATCGAAGATATCTTCCGGTCCAACCCGACATCCCCCCTCTACCATCTCCTGCTGCATAACAGGCTCCTGTTGCTGTCAGAAAAATTCCTACACTCTTTTATCACCAAAATCCCTCAGCCTGAGCCCATGGTCAAAACCTGGGCAAAAGGGAAGGAGAAAGACATAGAAGGTCTGAACAGCGTGATGAGGACGCTCAGCGATACACAGCTGAACAGGTTTCCGAGCATCGACGCCCTTTCCAGGATGGCTATGATGAGCTCTACCAAGCTTAAAGTCCGTTTCAAGCAAACCTATGGCATGAAACTCTACGAATTCTATAACCATCACCGCCTCCAGGCCGCCAAAGAAATGCTGAAGACCGGTAATTATTCTGTTAAGCAAGTCGGTGTCAACATCGGTTTTTCAAATTTGAGCAACTTCGCAAAGGCCTTCAAAAAAGAATTCGGGACATTACCCAAAGAAATCATTAAGAGTAAGTAACTATTTTTTAAAAAAAATATTGTTAAATAGCCTTTACAGCTATTGAAAGGATCAATGTAGACAAATTCCTACCATTTATTATTCTTAATTTTGCGACTTTGCTTAAGTCCCATCGATTGCTGCAACGATGTCAATCCCGCCCCACCGCGACTAATGCCATTGAGAGAGATCATTAACTTAAACGTGTCTAAAACAGGTGAACATGGTTACGTATTCTTTCCAACTGGAAAACTTTGAAAAATGGTTGGCCGATTTTGCCTTACAGCTCAATACGTCCGTCACTGATCGTGTCCTGACGATCCCCGCCCGGTTAGGCGAAGGCATTATCCTTGCACAGAACATAAACCGGCATTTTTCTTATGCCGTGATGAATCTCAGGCTGGATAACGATTTGGAATTTTACCGCGAATCCGGAGCACAGGGCTTTATGATATCCTTCAACCAGGTAGAAGCGCAAAAAGAAGCGCCGCTCGGCCATCGGCTGGCCATCATGCCGGATAAGAAGAACTTCCGGAACGACATCTATCTGGCAGATGCCAGTGACAGCGCCAGTCTCAGGCTCCCCGCCGGCAGCTCCGTCAAGAGGCTGCTAATACTCTGTTCGCATGAACTTGCCGCGCAATATCTGCCGGCTGAACTCTTTGACAAACTGTCTCTCTTTGCCAGGGAGAACACTGCGGCTGATAACCCGATGTTGATTAGCCTCACACATCGTGCAATGCTGAAAGAGTTGTTTGAAATTAAACACAACGACCCCCTCAGCCAGATCAGGAGGCTCAGCGGTGTCATACATCTGATAGAAAAGTCGCTCCATTCCTTCCTGCGCCAGGAGCAGGCGGTCCTGTCGCGCACGGTGAAAAAGACAGACCTCGAGAGCATGCAGCATGTCGAACAGATCCTCAGCAGCCGGCTGGAAGGCTTTCCCTCCCTGGAATCCCTTGCCCACGAAGTGTTCATGAGCACCAGCAAGCTTAAAAACCTTTTTAAACAGGTGTATGGCCATACCCTGTACGACTACTACAATAAGAGCCGGCTACAACGTGCCAGAGAGTTGCTGCTGAACGGGCAGTGTAGTATCAAGCAGGCCGGTAGCGAAATCGGGTTTTCCAATCTGAGTCATTTCGCCAAGGCCTTCAGAAAAGAATTCGGCATCCTGCCCCGCGATCTCGTCAAGGGCCGATAAGCGACCGGGCCCCGCCGCCATGCCCTCACATCAGGTCCTTCAGCCGGCCGTACAACTGCGTGAATATTTGGTAATTTTCCTGGTAAACGGCTTGGAACGCCGCATTGGGTTCATAGGTCTGCACGACCGTCACCAGCGAGGCTGCAGCNNGAATCCGCCACTGGCATAGATATGTTCAATGGGACCAACCGTTTCCGCCAGGGAAACGCCGATCTGATACAGCGAATAACTGACGCCCTCCAGGCAGGCCCGGAGAAAATGCCGGTAGTCGTGAAGAGACCTTACCCCAAAGAAAACGCCTTTGGCATCGGCATTCCATACCGGCGCTCTTTCGCCCTGCAGGTAAGGGAGGAATATCAACCCCTCACAGCCGGGGGCAACATGATCCGCCTCCGCTATCCGCCGGTGCAAATCGTCCTCCTCTTCTTTTCCGCCCGTCCTCGTCGTCCGTCCGCCGCCGCTGGCCTCTCCGCCGCCCATAGTCGCTCCGCCGCCGATGACCGCTCCGCTACCCATGATCCGGTCAATATACCACTGCAAGACATTCCCTCCATTATTGGTGGCGCCCCCGCAGATATAATAGCCGTCTGCTATAATGTAATTAAAGACCCTCGCCAGCGGGTCGTCTTCCGGCCGGGTGACCGTCATGCGGATCGCTCCGCTGGTACCGATCGTCAACGCCGTCTCCCCATGCCGGACCGCACCGCTACCCAGGTTAGCCATGGCCCCATCACCTCCCCCAATAACAAAGGNNAGACACCTCCCCCAATTACAAAGCGTATTCCTTCCGGCAGCGGCTCCCCCACCCGGCCTAAATCCGCACCCGCAGCAGCACCAGCCCCCACCCCGCCGGCCAGCAACCGCCGGGCTTCCGGCAACAGCGCGGTTTCAATATGCGTGACCGGCACCGGCGTCGACAGTTGCCCGGGTCCTATCCCCGCCAACGCCAGCGATTCCGGATACCACTCCAGCCGGCGAATATCCAGCAATCCCGTGGCAGAGGCCAGCGAATGATCGACCTGGTATTTTCCGAACAACCGCCACCAGATATATTCTTTAATGGAAATAAACCTCACCCCCCGCTGAAAAAGATCCGGCTGTGTGGCCTTTAGCCAGAGCAATTTGCACAGCGGAGACATGGCATGGATGGGCACGCCCGTATGTCGGTAGATCCTGTCACCCGCCTCGCTGCCCCGTAAAGCATTCGCTTGTGCGGACGGCCGCAGATCCGCCCATGTCATCGCATGAGAAAGCGGCTTCCCCCCTTCACCGATGACGATCAGGCTATGAAAAGCGCAGCTAAAACTGATACCCGCCAGNNCGTCCTCTCCCCCGCCAGCACCCTCCTTACCCCGCCCAGCGCCGATACCACCGCATCCAGCAACTGATCCGGGTCCAGCTCGTGCCGGCCTCCGGCATCCGTGAAGACAGGATAGCTGGCGCCCGCACTGCCCAATACCTTGCCATCGGTCGTAAAGGCGACCGCCTTGGTGTTTGTCGTGCCGATATCGATGCCGATAATGTATTGCATAAATGCTACATCAACTCCTTCAGCGTGGCCACCACCTGATCCACCTGCTCACGGGTATTGTGCCTGCTGAAAGAAAATCTGACGGTGATCTGGTTAGGATTATTGTTAATGCTGCGGATCACGTGCGATCCCTGCTCCACTCCGCTGGTGCAGGCGCTGCCGCCGGAGGCGCAGATATGATGGATGTCGAGATTGAACAGCAGCATTTCGGATTTCTCAGTCTTGGGAAAAGAGACGCTCAATACCGTGTAGAGGCTCCGCCCCAGCGGATCGCCGTTGAAAGAGATCCCCTTCAGCG
>PMUF01000521.1 GCA_003167015.1 Chitinophagaceae bacterium
ATACAGCCCAGCTGGCCGAGATCTATACACATGTTACCCAGAGCGCTATTTTCAGCAAAAACCCCTTCAGCGTCAAAGTCAATTCAACTACCGGCGCCGTCACGACCAGCCTTAACTTCTGGGCCGTCCTTCGCTTCATCTTCGGCAGCAGAACATTCGGCAAAACCGAAAAACTACGGAGCCTGATCAGGAACACCCTCACGCAGGCCCGGTATGACAGCCTTCTCCTGTTATACCACCAGCAAGGAATGGTGATCGCCGTAGCCGCCACCAATACCCGCACAGGCGATTTGCGGCTGGTCTTTGATTCCGCCTTCACCTCCGCCGATCGCCTCCAGTTTTGTGATTGGATCTGGGCTTCGGCTAACGAGCCCCTCTTCATGTCCTATGTCCCCATGGGTGATGCCAGCTATGTCGACGGCGGATTACGCGAGGTGATACCCATACAGAACGGGCTGATCTACGCCATAGACCATAACATCAGCAACATCGATGTAGTCGTCAACAATTCCCGGGTACCCATCGATCAGAACTGGAATGTCGATTCCGGCGGGATCATGAATGGTCTCGAACGCGTCCTGGGCATCTATGACTATGGGACCGTTCATTACAACGAGGCCTATGCCACGCTGCTGGCCAAATATTTCAATGCTATGGGGGCATTGCCCCATCCGGCTGGACTGACAGCCACAGCCAATAAACACCAGGTGCATTTGAATTTCTATTTCATGCCCCAGGATGTAGCGCAAAAATACCCCAATGAGCTGGGCTTCCTGCCCGGGCCCATGCTGGCGCTGTACCAGGCAGGCTTACTATATGGATCGGTTCCCCGTAATCGCGTTCGCATCGACTTTGATAAGGAGAGCCTCCAACAAAACCGCGGTATTCTAACCCAGTAATCGCTCTACCCAAAGATCCTTGGTGGCGATAACTATTGTATCTTTATTAACCATGAGCCCCAAAATATCACTCCCATTCCTGCTTTTATACTCATCCTTCTGCATGATCTGCAGCTGTAGCAAAAAAACCAGCTCAACCCCAACCCCTACCCCAACCCCGGCTATCAGTGCTATCAACCCAACTCATGGTTCTGTTGGAGATACTGTCACCATAACAGGTTCAGATTTTGGAACGTCCCCATCACTGGATAGTGTTTGGTTTAACGGTAAAATGGCGCCAGTCATAAACGCCGGCGCAACTCAATTACAAGTGACAGTGCCATCGTTATGTGGAACAGGTACTGTCAAAGTATCAACCAACGGCCAGACTGCCTCAGGCCCGATATTTACTTATGACACTACGTACACACTAACCGCCTTCGCAACAGGATTAAGTAACCCGCAGTACTTGACCATAGACGGAGCCGGAAGCTTGTATGTCACAAATTTTGGAAATGGCACCATTGCAAAAATATCTTCTGCCGGGTCGGTCAGCACATTCGCCAGTGGTCTCAATGGTCCAACAGGGATCACGATTGATGCTAATAGCAATATTTATGTATCTACTAATAATAACATGAATGTAAGCACTATATATAAGATTACCCCTTCGGGCACTGCCAGTTCATTCGCTGCTATTACCGGATATGTTTATGGCCTGACGATAGATA
Source organism: Chitinophagaceae bacterium (assembly GCA_003167015.1). Taxonomy (GTDB): domain Bacteria; phylum Bacteroidota; class Bacteroidia; order Chitinophagales; family Chitinophagaceae; genus Puia. The sequence continues at coordinate 1,610 of PMUF01000521.1, forward strand.
ACAGCGGTAATCTCTATGCCGCAAATGCAGGGACTGGTGCGATTTCAATGGTTACCAGTAGCGGAAGCGTCAGTACTTTCGCCAGTGGAATGCCTTCGATTACGGGCATAGCATTCAGCAGTAATGGCAATTTGTATGCAACAGGTACCACGAACGGCTCTGTTTATAAAATCACCCCAGGTGGTGCTGTAACTGGCGTTTCCAACGGGTTTAGTTTCGGCGGTCAGAATGGTATAGCCGTTGATAACAATAACAATCTTTATATTACTGTTTTTGACAACAATACGCTTTCTCAGACTAATACCGTGACAAAAATAGACGTCTCGGGGACGATCAGCACTATAACAACCGGCCTGGATGATCCTTGTGGCCTGGCAATCGATGTAAATGGGAACTTTTTTGTGGTCAATACACTTGCCGCGACTGTATCTAAATTAACCGTTCAATAAATTCAAAATCCCCTACCCCGGCACATACACCGCATACCCCCTCGGCGGCGCCCAGAAATCCCCATTCCCCTGCCCGTCCGTCTGTTTCGCCTCCGGCACATCCGCATTATCGTGCCCCCGCCACGCCAGTGGCGTAAAAGTAGTATTCACCCACTGCGTCTGCACCGAAGCCCCATTCCAGCTGCCCAAATTATTCAGCACATACACCAGCCCCTTCTGCCCCTGCCACCCCGTCCGCTGCATGATATACAAATTATCGTCGCAGTACAGGATATCCATATCGCCCCCGGCATATTGCTCATGTAAGTACACGAGGCCAGCAATTCCGCTGTTATTACCCTCCTGCGCCAGGTCATAATTGTAATAGTCCTGCCAGAAAACGCAAGGGTATCCCTGGTGCGTCAGGATAAACGAATAAGCCATCATCTTATCATTGATGATCGGGTCGTAAGTAGAACTGTCAGGATTATCCAGGTCATGATTTTCGGCGAAGGTGACAGCCAGAGCGGGATTGCTGGCCAGGATCGACCCGCTGATCGCCCCGCCCTGCGTCAGGTTCGTCAGCGAATATCCGTACGTATCGCAGATATTCTTCAGTATCGCCCGCAGGTTGAAATCGAAGGCCGCACAGGGATTGTCCGACCAGGAATTACATTCATTCATCCATTCCTGGATGGTGTATTGACTGTCCCAGCATTCCGCCACGCCGAAAGGTTGATAGGGATTATTTTGATCCAGGCCCATCAGTTCCTGTATGGCCCGGACCATCCATGCCCCATAACCGCGAACGCAATCATATCGAAATCCATCGTACCCTATTTCATCCATCAGCCACACCGCATAGTTCAGCAGCGCCGTATACACTTCGGGCGTTCGGTGACAGAGGTTCGGCATGCCGCCGAAATTGATCGGGTCCAGTCCCTCCATCGTTTCATAGACCGCGGGCTGGAAGTCCAGATAGGTCCGGGGAAATTTCCCGCTGAGGGGATTAAACTTCGTCCACCGGCTGACCCCGTCGATCGGGTTGACCTCTTCCGCATCCGCACCGCTGTTCTGATGCAGCACCAGGTCGGCATACACCTCCATCTTCGCTGCATGCGCCGCCGTGATCAGGCTGGTGAGCTGCGCGGCCGTACCGAACCAGGTCGCCGTGCCCCCCTTCTGATTAAGGCTTCCCAGATCGTAATAGTCATAAACATCATAGCCCATCGAGGTAGTCTCGGCAGCCTTGGTGGCCGGCGGCAGCCAGAGCGCCGTAAACCCTGCCTGCTGCAGATCCGGGATCTTTGACGAGACGAAATTCCACCACGTAGAGACCTGGTTATCTATCTGGGGGCAGTTCCAGTAGAAGGCCTGCATGAGTACACCCATAGTAAGTTGTGTTAAGTGTATAAGAAAATTACGCCGAACAAATCATTTGCACAAGCGTGTTTTCACCCATCTCATTAAGCTGAGCCAAAATGGCTCTGCAATTATGCGCATGAATAAAAAAATGTGTAAAAAAGTGGTTATCAGGGCTGCTTTTCCCGTACTAGCCTAGTATCATGTAGGCGGACCTTTTTGTGCCTTGAACCTGGCTCAAATCTGATTATCAAAATAAAATACTGTGTTTTATGTTAAATGACGTCGATGCAAAAACAGACCGTGAGACAGCAGCGTATTCCACGGAGACCGCCCGTATTCTCACAGATTGGAAAGGGCCCGGTGATCCTTTCACCCCGAAAGCAACGGGCAGGCTAGTCAGGCTTGAAAGAGCTAAAGAGGGCCTGGATGAGGTAGTCCAGATGCAGATCAAGGTCAATTGCCCTGATGAAGACAGCAAATACGCATTAGCATTAGAAAACCAACATATCATACACGATAAGATAAGGTCGTTGTTGCTTCGGGAGCTATCGTATCCGGTTACATTGAAGAAAGCAATCATTTCCCGCGGCAGCATAAACTTTGATTTTTCGTTTGATGCCGGCGGTGGATTTTATAACCTGATTGCCCTTATCAGGGACCTGGTGAATGTCGTCCCCGAAATAATTGATGCGTGCTGCGATTTCGTCACCCATCTGACCACCGGCAAGCCTTTGAATAAAGAGACGGCGGCCATAGCCACTGCCGCGACGGCAGGTGCAGCCGGAGCCGTCACATTAGCGCTTCTTGGGGGACCTGTGGGTTGGGTTGCGCTAGCGGGTTTTGGGGGATACCAGCTCGTGAAATGGCTAATGAAATAACCCAACGGACAGCCCTTTTACTAAGTCCCTCTTTTTCAACTTCAACCACCCCGTTAAATCACCCATTTTGAGCTTATCTTAACGACATGGGTGTTTTCACGGTATGGAAATATTCCCTTTTAAATTATTTTTAAGCCTGACGGAAATATACTTACCATCAACCTCAATTATTAAAAAATGGCAGACCAATTGCACAAGTACACAGTAGTCACTCCTCATGGCGATGTTAATTTAACAACACCGCATCACCATTCAAAATTTGAGAGCCATGAAGCTTTCTTAAGAGCACATCAGGCTACGATTACTACCGCGCTGGGTCTGAGTACTTTAGCATTAACTGGTATAGGTCTTTATTTATCTCACGGCCGGGGAGGAGCTAAATTAAGGTAGTTAAGGTGTTAATAAATTATGAGTTTTCCGCAATCCATTCTTCATCACTGAAACTTTTCACTAATTCCGAAGGATACAAGTCCGCAAAGGAAGGGTGCGCCTTCAGCCAGGAGTCCACGACAGTTTTCTGCAGGGAGGCGCTCAGCTTGGCTTGTCCGGAAAGGGCCGTTTTTTTCTCCAGGGATTCCAATATCTGCAAAACGCCGCCCAACAGAAGCCCCCTGGTCAGCTGAATCTCATCCGCGGGACAGGATTCCTTACTATTGTCAAAGTTGACAACGGTTCCTCCCCTGATGACCGTTAGGGTATGCCCATTGGCCAGTCTGATGATCAGATCTGCCAGTATATTCGGCTTTTGAACGCCTGCCTTTGCATTCTGATCACGAATAAGAGAGTTGAATTCTATGTCATTGGAAGATACCGAGATCAGCGTCGTATCCCGCCGGACAAGCTTCTCCCATTCAATACCGCGGCTGATATCGATCCCCGTTGCGCCGACGACGACATCGCACAGGCCGACCAGCTCTTCCATGTTTTCCGCAATCTTTATTTTTTCAGGATAGCCGCTGAGAACGCCGGGCGCCTTATCAAAGATCATGATGTCATAATAGCGATTAAAAAACAGCGCGAGCGATCTTCCGATATGCCCTGATCCCACAATGCCGATCAGCCGGGGTTTGATCTTTCTAAAATACCCTTCCATTTTTTTGTGTACCGCCCGTGCAATGATCGCCGGCTCCAACCTGGTCTTCGCCGCAGAGGTAGCTACCTGTACGATAGGTACGTTTGGCCTGCTTGGCTGCCACCGCAATCCGGAAGTAGTTTGTTCAATCCCATAGCAGGCATATTTTTCCGTCAGACCGATAGGGCTCTGCCGGATAGCCAGACCTCCATCATCCAGCGCTATAATAATGTCCTCCGGTTGAAAGACTTTGACCGCCGTTGCCCACATCCGGGAGATATCCTTTTTGTGTACTTCCCGGGCATGCCCCCATTTACCCGGCACCGTATTTCTGAACACATGGATCCCTTTCTCTTTGAGCTGTAATGCCACTTCCTTATTAGTCGAATAGATCTTCCCGATAAGATAGATATGCCCGGGAAGAAAGCCCATGTCGATCAGTGTCTCGAAGAGGCTGCCTGTAGTTTCGACAAGGTGCTGGACGCTTACTATATAGATACGATGCACGTCCAGTACTTTTGAACTGTAGCTTTTGAGTTGTTGCAGGACAGGCAAAGAAGGGAAGTTCATTTATATCTTTTTTTCTATCACGAGTAATGCATTAAAATACCAGGGTGGAGTTGAACAGTTGATTTGTTTTATTTCAGGAAATACCTCCTGTACCTTTTTCTTGAGGCGCCCATTCAGTAAGTCTTTTATTTCTAGAGTGTTATGTATATTTTTGTTTTTTAGGACATAAAATTCCATGTTGACATGTGTACTTCTTTTATCCAGGGCCTTTGCCAACTTGTTTGCCATCATCACGGTAGTGTGGACGACATTTCTAACCTGTTCCAGCCGTTGGGGCGGTAAGATGATCTCAAGGGAAGGAGAGTGGGTCAGCTCGAACCCCCAGGTATTATAGCCACCCAGTTTCTCATAATGGAAGAACAATGGCGTATTGTAATCCAGGGCAAATTTGAACTCCTTATTTCTAAAAGGCGTGTCCCTGAATCGTTTAAAGATCTCCTCGTACACACGAAAGAGATGACCGTCGTGACTATCGACAGGTTTTAAAATGAAGGCTCTTGACTCTGCTATGTTGATCAGGTGTTTGATTAACGGCAGTTCATAGCTCAGATCCTTTGTATTAAAGTGGTCTATCAACGCAAAATCATCCCATCCGAAGTTGCTATGTTGTGCCTGCTGTTGCCAGCCGGTGGAAAAGATGTATTCCCGCAGACACATCTTATGCTTCGTGAGCTCTATGGAATCATCCTCGTCAAAAAGATAATAGCGCTCAGGAATGAGGATGATCTCCGTAAAATATCCTTCCGTCAAAAGCTCATTGGCAATATCGATGAAACCCTGTGACCAGGTGCCTGCGTTTTCACCGAAGATGTCGAAAAATGCTTTCCTTTTGAATTCCTGGTTGAATTTCTCGGGTAAGGTGCTGAGGATACAGGATTTTCCGGCAACTGCATCCCAGCCGGCTGTCGCCATCTTTTCCTGGCCGAACATCATGTTAATGGATTCCCATACACCGAAGAGATCACCCTCTTTTATAATATTCAAGGGGTAAAAATAGGTTTTCGAATGACTGCTATTATTATCCGGGTTAAAATTGGTGTTTTGCTTTCGGAATACTTCCACGTAGTTTTTCATAACGAGGGCGAGTGGGTGACCCAGCGTATTGCCGATATTTTGTTTAAATTCAGCCAGCTGCACTTTTTCGTCCTGGTCTCCCCCAAAAAAATAATCGGTATTGGCCAACCCCTTTTCCTTCGCCTGGATGAGGAATGACATTTTTCCATTTTTGATAAGGCAGTCACCAAACTTGTATTTGATGCTATACAAGAAAGAAGTCTTGCTCTTTTTAAAAACGCCGGCGATAGGCTGCAGCAATTTATAGAATATCGGGTTTACATTTTTTATCGACTGCCCGCATTCGGTCCAGTCAGATTTTGTGATCTGAATTTCTTTCATATTACAAGGTTTCCGTGAATAAGGGTTAACCTTACAATATTATCAAATTTCCTAATAAAATCTTCGCTATGACAGATTAATATTATACCCTTACCCTGTTGGGCCAGATACAGCATCAGATCGCGCAGCGCTATAGTATTCAGATCATCCTGGCCCAGCGTAGGTTCGTCAAATACATACCATTCCCGTTCATTGATCAGCGTTGACGCAATCGAGATACGTTTTCGCATCGTAAAAGGCAGATCGGCAGGATGCTGATCCAGGAGATCCTGTAACCCAAAAAGCTCCACGATGTAGTCGAACAAAGCAGCAAAGCCGGGCCTTTTTACCGCTCTGGCTTGCATCAGTTCCTTTCTCACTGAAGCACTGAACAGTTGGTCATCAGGGCTTTGGAAATTATATCCCAGTACATTGCCGGGATACCTGTAAAAATCTTCCTTTAGGCCATCCAGCAGCAGCTCTCCCGAAGAGGGCTTATAGAGCCCGGACAGGACCTTTGCCAGTGTGGATTTACCGGCTCCATTTTCTCCCGTCAGGTGATAAATGTGACCTGCCTGAAAGGAGAATGAGCAGTCCTTGATAACGGGCCTGTTCCGGGTGTAAGAAAAACTGATATGGTTGAGCGAAAGCTTCCGCGCAGGCTTCCAGCCGAGTTGCCGGTAGGCAAAATGAAGATCCCGGAACCCCGGCCCGACGCCGTCCCCTCCGGACTGCGGTTGAAAATGGTCTGTGAAAGGCAGGTGGCCGGAACCCCCATACTCGCCCACCCTGTTATCGGCGATAAGGATGTCTGTTTTTTCCAGCGCCTGTTCGTTGAACAACCTGATGAGGGGATCCCTCCACTTCCGGTGCAATTGTTCCAGGGTGGTGTCGATGGATAATTTTTCCGGGACCGCCAGGAGACCGCAGGCTATCGCCAGCATGGCCTGTTCACCCCCACTGAGCTCAAAAGGATTCTTATCATCGTGCTGCCCGAACCCGATGTCCGATAACAGCTGTTTTATAGCCTGGCTCGCTTCGCCGGCCGGATATTTATCATGCAGCAGGATCTCATCTTTTACCGTAGTGGCCAGACCTGACACATAGTTAGACGGGATCTCACCGACGAAAATGCCGCTGCCGTTCATCCATTGTCTTAGATAAGCGGACCTTCCGGTAAAATTTCTCGCAGGTAAAAATGTAGTCAAGGTAGTTTATTAATGACGGTTTATCAGGAGCACCCCATTGTATACCAACCAGGAAATAGCCAGCAGCACGATGATACAATTATAGGCATTCATGCCCCTGACCGGGGAAAATCTAACGGTTTCCAATCTTTCCACCAGCCCTTTTTCATCCCAGGATTGAGATCTCTCCGCCGCCGTCCGCATAATGCCGATGATCAACGGAACAAGTAAAAACGGGATCTGCCGCAGTTTTGCCATGAAAGTCCTCTTCTCTATATATCCCTGTGAAAATCTTGCCAGCAGGATCCGTTCTGACCGTTTTACCACGTCCATCCATACGAAGTAGGAGCTGACAAGTATTAATAAGGAATCCTTTCTAAAGCCCCATTTCCTGAAGGTGAAGTGTACATACTGCAGCGGGATGATCAGCGCGATCTGAATCAATGTCGTATAGACGGTCAGTTTCAGGACGGTAAGCATTTGAGCGATGAATACCGGTCCATTAAGAGAATGAACAAACAGATGGAAAACGGTAAGCATGACCATCATCGGCAGCAGGACGATCATTAAAAAGATAACGATCAGCCGGATTCCGCTATTGACGGCCAGGATGACCAACAGGATCATTTCGAAACCGGCTATCGGCAAAGGAGCCTGGCTCCATGCTGTACCGATAATGCCGGATACCAGCAATAGCAGGCGGGTATAGGGATGTAATTGCCGGCGGTCCATGGTGTCTCTTTTAAAGGTTATTCTTTTTCAACCGGTCACTGTAAAAATTCTTCAATAAGGACGCCGGTATGCTTTTGAGGATGAACAAGGTGATGAGGCATTGGGCCACCTTATCGATCATCTCGGCAGTTATGCCGGATGTGATCACGGAAGCGCCTTTTGAAAAACCATGAGCCTGCAGGTACAGGGTAAAAATACTGATGCCGTTCCCCGTGATCCCGCCAAAAAGAAAATAAATCACAGGCGCGCTAACCAGCGCTGCCACGATGGCAAGGCCTATGCCTGAGACAAAAGTCCGGAAAACGTTCTTAAAGCCACCAAATCCGCCTACTATCTGTACATAAATGGCAATGCAGATCTGCGTACCGGAAAAATAAATAGCAGGGGGAAAGACTGTGACGGAGGAGATCGCGAAGCTTAAGACGCCCACGATGGCCCCGCTTCGCCAGCCAAAGAGCAGTGCCGTTATGATGGTCCCGATGGAATCGAGGAACACAGGTAGTTTTAATATCTGCACAAGGGCGCTGATACCCAGATTGATACCTACGGCGAGGGGGATAAAGGCCATCCTCAGATAGGTCCGGCTTGTATTCTTTGTAGGAGCTGTTTGCATATTGATCGTTTTGACGATCAAATGTATTCATGAAATGAAAAGCGCCAAATTCTGTCTTTGGTTTCAAAAAAACGAAACCAAATCAGTAAACCTAATCCTGATCCGCTGTGACGACAATGATTGTGTTAAAGTAAAGTAACAAATCGGTATGAGTCCGAAATACAAATTTGACGCCGGGTAGGTGAGATTTATTTTTGTGATAATAAAACAAAAGCTATGCAAGTTAATATCAGATCAGTCGCCCGTGTTATAGCCGGAGTTTCTTTCACCACAATCTACGGACACCAGGCATTGACCGTAACAAAGATATTTGGTTTTACCTTTACTACCGTTCCTTTTTTACTTATAGTGCTGGGTTTTTACTTCTTTGTCTATTTATATCATTTTCAGCTGTCAAAGCAACCGGTATGCAAAGAGGGGGATATCGCCTCTTATTGTGAGCGCGTTCAGTGGTTTTTAGCCATCCTTGATATTTTTATTTTGGCGTATGCTCTTCTTTTGCACGTAGTATCATTGTCTATTCCCCGGGTCCTGGACTTTATTTTCGAGGGGGTTTTTACTATAATCCCTGATTTTATTGTAGATATAATAACGAGATGGTTTAACAGGAAGTAACCACCTGCTCCGCTTCGTCAAAAAGGGAGCCGCCAACGCGAAAAACACCCATGTCGTTGACTTAAGGCAAAAAGGGGTGTTTTAACGGGGGGATTATGATTGAGAATGAGCTAATTTGTATTGCGCATAAAACGGCATCCCTCCACCAAAATCCTTCTATTATGGACTTTCCCCTTTTCGCCGCGCCTTCATCTTACTTCATGACGTGGACCCCTACCCTCGCTGACATCAGCGCAACGCCCTCGAGCGGCCCCGCGATTATTAAATGGACCCTGCTGCTCATCCTGGCCGTCCTCGTGATCATGTTGTACGTCAAACTCTACCATCGGCTGTTTAGATCGACCAATCTTCTCGGTTACCAACCAGTTATCCGGCTGTTGAACTTCGCCGTCGCGGCTTTCCTTTTCCCGGTTCTTCTGCGCCTGCTGCTGGCGCCCGCCAGGTTGCTCTCACAGGAACTGACCTACTTTATCAACCAAAACACCGGCAAGGCCGGCCAAACACCAGGGGTTACCAATATCCTCTCTGGCTTCTGGCGTGTATTCATGGAGTTCCTTGCGGGCTTTACAGAGAAGGATCTGGGAAACATCGCTGTTGGCATCTTTGCGATAATCCTGCTCCGCCTGCTGGTCGACAAACTGTTTTATGATAGTGGAACAGGTACCTATAATACCCGTCACCTAACGACCCCCATGAAGAGTATTTTGACCCTGGCGGCCCTGCTCCTGATTAGCAGCTTCTTCTGGTTGGCCTCAATTATTGCCATTCCTTATATTCAAGCACCGAAGACGGATGCTTCCTACAGTCTTCTGAATCTCGACTCGCTCCTCCACTCGTATACCAAAGACACGGCCGGTCTCGGACCACTATCCAGCGACACCAATGCCAGTGCTTCGCTGAACAGCCTGCTAAGCCTTCAAAAAGACACGGTCAAGGAGAGTGACTGGACAAATAAAGCCGCCCTTGGAGTCTACAATGAAAATATCTACTCGGTCACGACCGAAGCAAGATCCCTAAGCCAGGGCCGTGCCGATGCCATCACACATGTCAACCAGTTGATCCAGGAATTTACCAAGAAGTACCAGGACAATATCGAGGCCATCAAGCTCAAATATCAGTCCGTGGACAAGGACCTCTCCCCCGGCGGCGAACGGGACTACTACATCCGCCTTGCCGATTGGTTTCGGAACTTTATCAGCTTCAGCAAAGATTATTTGGCCAATTTGAAGCGCACCTTTACGGAGGCGGATAAGAATCTCGCCTTTCGTAGCCACCGGGTGTTAAACGACCTTCCCGGCTTTAAAGAAAAGCTCCGGAAAATCCCGGACACCGTCACCCACTTGGACTACCTTAGCCAGTATTTCGATCTCGGGCAGACCTATGCCTTCGACTACCTGATCAGCGCGACGCCCCCTTGGAATTACAGTTCGGATCTGCCGGATCCCCTCAAACCCGGCGCCGACTGGAGTTTTATCGGCACGTTTGCCAGTTGGCTGATCGCCCCTCATTCCATCGATGTCATCCTGATCGTAGGGATGCTGGGTTTCGGGATGTTTGGCGCCTCACTGTCCACGGTGATTGTGCAGACCGACCAGGAGAATGTGCCCACTTTTACCGGTCACCTCATGCGCGTCGTGCTGAAAGGCTTTGCCGCAGCCATCATTGTCTTCCTCGCTTCCAAGGCCGGAATCGCTGCGTTCAACAATGGCAGCAACGAACCCAATCCATATGTGCTCTTCTTCACATGCATGGCAGGCGCCGTGTTCAGTGACCGTATCTGGGAGTGGGTGAAGAACCACCTGCTCGGCGGAACAGGCGGTGGTCAGAATCAAAACACCCCCACCTAAGATTACCTCCGCACACCCAATGTATCAAAACCGTACAATGCCAGCAGTTGTAAATATCGATATTTTTGATTCTCAATGAATTGCCATGTCGGCATCTCCTTTGACGGTCAAACGCAAATCTCGCCTATGCTCCGGAACTACTTCAAGATCGCCTGGCGGAACCTCCTCAGGAACAAAGTGTTTTCGATCGTCAATATCTTCGGGCTCGCGATCGGAATGGCCGCCTGTTTCTTCATTTTCGCCTATGTGCATTTTGAATCCAGCTATGACCGGTTTCATCAGCATGCCGCCGATCTGTACCGCGTCAATATTTCCTTTGGCGGAAGTTTTGGCGGCTTCCCCGCACTGTCGACCAATCATCCCGCGACCGGTCCGGCCATGAAGGCCGACTTCCCCGAGGTAAAAGATTTTGCGCGGCTGGCGTCACCTTCCGTCTTTTTACCCGCCACGACGATCACCTACATGAATCCAAAAGGGACGGATGTCACGCTCAACCAGGACAAGATCTTTTTTGCCGATCCCAGTTTTTTGACCATGTTCTCTTTTCCTTTTGTGGCGGGCGATCCGGCCACGGC
>PMUF01000191.1 GCA_003167015.1 Chitinophagaceae bacterium
CTTCGGGGCCGGAGGTCAGCCATGGGACGGAGTGGGGGTTGATGGGGGTATCGGTGTTGGTGGCGCTGATCGGGACATTTGTGGCAGTGGGACGATTTAGTAAAAGGCCTGAGCTGGGAGAACCGACAGGATTCGGCAAGGTGCTGGCGAACAAATGGTATGTCGACGAATTCTATAATGCCATCATCGTCCGGCCGCTGGATCTGCTGGCGCAGTTCNNTGGTGCAGTACGGGAGCCGGCAGTTGAGATTGATACAGAGCGGGCAGGTGGGTGGATATGTGCTGCTGATGGTGGTGGGGATTATCGTGCTTTTTTTAGTGGAACTTTTTATTAAAAAGTAACCTAGGTTCCTTCCCGCCGCAGGCGGGAAGGAACCGTCGAGCAAATATATATATTATGATTCCTGTTCTATTGATTGTCATTCCGCTGGTGACCGGACTGGCCGGCTTCTTCCTCAAGAATGCGGGTACGGCCCGGGGCTGGTCGCTGTTGTCTTCGCTGGTGACGCTGGTCATCGCTCTCTGGGGGCTGACGCTGGCGAAGGATAGTCCGCTGCTGCATGCGGATGTGGCATGGCTGCCTGACCTGGGAAGCCGGTTTTCGGTGGGGATGGACGGGTTGTCGACGATATTGTCGTTGTTGACGGCGGTGAGCTTTCCTTTAATCTTCGTGGCCACGTGGCGGGATTCGTATCGCGGCAAGTCCTGGAATTTTTACGCCTTGATGTTATTGTCTCAGGCTGGTCTGATGGGGGTATTCCTGGCGACTGACGCGCTGCTGTTCTATTTCTTCTGGGAACTGGCGCTGATACCGGTCTATTTTCTGTGCAGCCAGTGGGGCGGCGAACGGCGGATTGCGGTCACCTTCAAATTCTTTGTCTATACGTTCGTGGGCAGCCTGCTGATGCTGGTCGGGTTGCTGTTGATCTATTCGAAGACGCCGGACCATTCATTTTCGATGAAGTCGTTCTATGCCATGCGGTCAGTGATCTCTTCGAGGGACCAGGTATGGCTGTTCTGGTTATTATTCATCGCCTTCGCGATCAAGATGCCGATCTGGCCGTTGCATACCTGGCAGCCGGACACGTATGAACAGTCGCCGAATGCCACTACCATGGTGCTGAGCGCGGTCATGGTGAAGATGGGGCTTTTCGGCGTGATCCGGTGGCTGGCGCCGGTCCTGCCGGTGGGCACGTGGGCCTGGGGCGATACTGTTTCCGCCGCGTGTATTATCGGGATGATCTATGCCTCATTGGTGGCCATCAAGCAAGATGACCTGAAGCGGCTGATCGCCTACTCTTCGATAGCCCACGTGGGGCTGATGTGCCTGGCTATCTTTGCGACGACGGAGAGCGGGATGCAGGGGGTGATGATACAAATGTTCAACCATGGCATCAATATACTCGGGATGTGGATTGTGGCGGATCTGATCGAGCGGCAGACGGGCACACGCAAAATCTCGCAGTTGGGCGGACTGGCGCAAAAGGCGCCGGTGCTGGCGATCCTGCTGGTGGTGGTCGCCCTGGCGAATGTGGCGTTGCCGCTGACCAATGCCTTTGTCGGGGAGTTCCTGCTCTTCAGCGGGGTCTTCACGTCGACGGCGACGCAGTTTAGCGTAGTCTTTACTGTTGTAGCCGGGTTGTCGATCATCCTGTCGGCGGTGTATACGCTGAATATGATCCAGCGGGTGTTTTACGGTAATACGAATACCCTGACGGCGCAGGTGACCGACATTAAATTCAATGAGAAGGTTGTGCTGGTGGCGATTGTGGCGTTGATACTTTTCGTGGGGGTGTATCCGAAGCCGATGCTGGATTTGACGAAGGAGACGGCGGAGTTTATTTTGAGTAAGATGAACTATAAACTTTAGTTGAACGGAGCGTCGCAAGGATGTTTAATCAAGGCGATGACGTTGGTAACATAATACATATGAACGCAATACTATTATCGGCCATCTGGGGAATCATCATGATGTTCAGCGGGATCGTGACATCGAACAAGACTGTGATCCGCAATGTCGCGGTCATTGGGCTGGCGCTGCTGCTGATCGGCAATTATGCGGATATGATGGGCTATCACCTGGCGAACATCGATGTACACAAGATGCTGTACTTCGATACGTTTGGGTTACTGGGCAACAGTATTGCCTTTGCGAGTACGCTGCTGCTCGTCTTGCTGTCGGGCCGCGACATGGAGAAAGTGGGGCATAACCTGGCCGAATATTTTGCGCTGATCTTTTTTGTCCTTTGCGGCGTCTCGCTGGTGACCACTTTCAACTCTCTGCTGATGCTGTTCCTGGGGATCGAGATCATCTCCATTCCTTTATATATTCTGACGGGGAGCGATAAGAAAAATCTGAAAAGCAATGAGGCGGCGTTGAAATATTTTCTGCTGGGGTCGTTTTCGACGGGGTTGATGTTGTTGGGGATTGCCTTTTTATATGGCGCCAGTCCTCAGGGCAGCTTTACGGTCGACGAGCTATGGACGCCCAGGGTTGCCGTGTCTCCGCTGCTGCTGTCGGGCATCCTGCTGCTCCTGATCTCGATGTCTTTCAAAGTATCCGCGGCGCCTTTTCACTTCTGGACGCCCGACGTTTATGATGGGGCGCCGACTGTCTTCACTTCTTTTATGGCGACGATAGTGAAAGTGTCGATCTTTGTAGGCTTTATTAGGTTGTTTGACGAGGGATTCGGGCAGGGTGCGGCGCAGTGGCAAATCTTCGTAGCCATCATTACGGCGGCGACGCTGTTCATCGGCAATATCACAGCTGTCTTTCAGCAAAGTGTCAAACGGATGCTGGCGTATTCTTCGATTGCGCAGGCGGGATTCATGCTGCTGGGGCTGCTGTCGCTGACGGGCATCGCCAAACAAGGCATTATCTTATATGCGGCGGCCTATAGCCTGGCGACCATTGGGATCTTTGCGATCCTGCTGCGGATGAAGGACTATACCTTCGAGGGCTTCAACGGCCTGGCCAAAAAGCAGCCGGTGCTGGCGGCCACCTGTACGATCTTTCTGCTGTCGCTGGCGGGTATTCCGCTGACCGGCGGCTTCTTCGCTAAATATTACATGCTGATGTCTGTCGTCTCGACGGGCAAATTCCTCTGGCTGGTGATCTTTGCGGTGCTCTGCGCTGCGGTGAGCGTCTACTACTATTTCCGCGTGATCCAGGCGATGTACTTCAAAGACGGCGATGGCGGGACTGAGAACGAGCCGAGTGCGGGGTTCAAGGGGCTGCTGGTGCTGCTGGCGGTGCTGAGCTATATCGGGCAGCTGTGGCAGGATATCGATTTTGTGCGTGACCTGGCCTATTTCCTGTCGATCCAGGGCCGCGCCGATCACATGCTGCTGGGGCTCATCACGACAAAGGATATCATCTATTTCATGGTGATCATCGGCATGTTCCTGAGCTTCGGCATCTACAAGCTGCAATCCGATCGCGAGTCGAAGCCCGTGATCGTGAAGATCGGCCGGTATGTGGGCATCGTGATACTGGCGCTGGCCATCGGCTATGTCAGCGCGAGACCGGGCCTGGTTGGATATTTGGATACCACTGCTAATAAGACCATGACGCTGACCGTCGGTGCGCAGAAGGTATTGAAGGAAATGGGGGATACGCCCCTGGAGGTGACGTCGTATATCAACCTGCTGGACGGCCGGTTCTATTACGGTAAGCCCGATCAGCGCAATGCTGATATGGCCCGGTGGGAACCCTATCTTCGGTTCAAGCCCGATATCAAATTCAAATATGTATATTTCTATGACAGTACCGCGGACAAGAACCTGTTCAAATATAATCCGGGCCTGACGGTGAAAACGCTGGCCGAGCGGTATGCCAAGTCCATGAAGGTCGACCTGAGTCGCTTTGAGTCACCGGCAGAGATCCGGAAGACGATCGATCTGCGGCCCGAGGAAAACCGGTATGTGATGGACCTGCATTATAATGGCAGGAAAACTTTCCTGCGGCTATTCGACGATCAGATTGTTTTTCCGACGGAGACAGAAACGTCGGCAGCATTGAAACGATTGATGCAGGCCAAACTGCCCATGATCGCTTTTGCGCAGGGTGAGTCCGAGCGTAGCATCGACAAGTTGGGGGACCGGCATTTCAAATACCTGACGAATCAGATCACCTTCCGAAATTCATTGATCAACCAGGGTTTCGATGTGGAGAAGGTATTTCTGAAGGACCAGGATATTCCCAAAGACATTACCGCACTGGTGATTGCCGATCCGAAAATTGCCTTTGACTCGGCGTCGATGAGGAAGATCCAACAGTATATTGCCGATGGCGGCAACCTGCTGATTGCCGGCGAGCCGGGCAAGCAGGAGATCGTTAATCCGCTGTTGCAGTCATTGGGTGTTCAGCTGATGGATGGCATGATGGTGGAGCGGAACAGGGATTTTTCTCCCGAACTGGTGCAGCCCTATCTGACTGCGGCTGCGGCCGACTTTACCAAGAAATTGCACGAGGATTTTGAAGACAGCCTGGTGATCGCCATGCATGGCGCGGCAGGTTTGTCTTATACGGCGGGCGGTCCTTTTACGATCACGCCGCTGGCGATGACATCGGGGAAGAAAAGCTGGAACAAGAAGATCAAGCCCGATGAAAGTATGATCGAACTGGCGGAGGATCAGGTGGAGGGTCGGGGCTTTGGAAGTTCTTTCATGATCGTGGGAGACGGACCGGTTGCGGAGGATGCACCTAAGGCTAAGATAAAAAAGGTTGCTCCTGTCGTTCCCAAGACGCCGGAGCCTGATCCGGATATATTGAACTTTGACCCCACGAAGGGCGATCAGCAGGGGCCGTTACCCGCGGTACTCGGGCTTAGCCGGACGATCAACGGCCGGCAGCAAAAGATCGTCGTGGCCGGAGATGCCGATTTCCTGAGCAATGCGGAGCTGGCCCGGTTCAATATCAAAACCTGCAACTTCGATTTCAGCACGGCGATCTTCAGCTGGTTCGCCAATGGCGAGTTCCCAATTGATTCGTCGCGTCCACCTGCGAAGGACACGCACCTCGATTTGACGGACAGCGGCCTGACTTTCCTGAAGGTGTTGCTGATGGGCATTTTGCCGGGCTTA
Organism: Chitinophagaceae bacterium; assembly: GCA_003167015.1. Taxonomy (GTDB): domain Bacteria; phylum Bacteroidota; class Bacteroidia; order Chitinophagales; family Chitinophagaceae; genus Puia. The sequence continues at coordinate 5,086 of PMUF01000191.1, forward strand.
TTGCTGGTTCTGGGCAGTATCCTGCTGATCAGGCGTAAAAGAAAATAAATTTTTTCCGATGCATTTTACGACAGACAGGCAGACTATCGAAGACCTGAATATTTTCGGCAAGCGGGGAGATAGTTCCATTTACAGCCTCTTCAATCACACCCAGACGCGTGGTGGCGCGATGCTCATGGAGCAGCTGTTTCATGAACCCTTATCGCGGCCCGAGGCGATTCGAAAACGGATTGGCATTATCCGGTATTTCGCCGGCGCGGGTTTGTCCTTTCCCTGCAAACCGGAATGGTTCGATGCCATTGAACAATACCTGGCTAACACGGATGAACGAACGAAACTGTCCCATGAAGACAGCACGCTGGGGCGACGGATCAGCGGCATGATCACGCTGAATACCGAACAGGCTATTATCCACAAGGGGGTGGCTGCTCTGGTAGAGATGATACATGCCTGCCGGGATTTCGTATCGACGATGGCGGCGGACGCGAGGGGCGGGAAGGATGGCACGGACGGCACGAGCTATGTAGATGAGCGGACAGCGATGCAAGCGCTGTTGAGCGATGCGGCCTTTACCGGACTGCTGCAGCAGTCGCCGCGGAAACGGCTGGCCTTCGAGCAGGTCGCGACCTTCGACGAATTGCTGCGTTTCCGGCATCGCGGTCTCCTCCGGCGGCTGCTGGAACGGATCTATTACCTGGACCTGCATCTGACTGTCGCCAGGATAGCGGTCGCGCGGAAGCTGACGTTTCCGACGGTACTGGAGCGGGAGGCGCATAGTATCACTATAAAGGGGTTATATCATCCGGGACTGGCCAACCCTGTGTCCAATTCGGTCCGTATCACGCCCGACAATAATGTCGTTTTCCTGACCGGCGCCAACATGGCGGGGAAGAGCACCTTCATGAAGTCATTGGGGATCGCCATGTACCTCGGTCATATGGGGTTTCCGGTAGCTGCGGCGGAGATGGAGTTCTCGGTGCTGGACGGCTTATTCACGACGATCAATCTGGCGGATAACCTCGGGATGGGGGCCAGTCATTTCTATGCGGAGGTGTTGCGGGTGAAAAAGGTAGCCGAGGAGCTGAATCGCGGGAGGAACCTGCTGGTGATCTTCGATGAGCTCTTCCGCGGCACGAATGTCAAGGACGCATACGAGGCGACGATTGCCATTACCGAAGCATTCGCGGGAAAACGGAACAGCATCTTCATCATTTCCACACATATCATCGAGGCCGGAGAGGTGTTAAGGGAGCGGTGCGACAATATCGGGTTCCTGTTCCTACCCACGCGGATGAAGGGTACCCAACCAGTGTATACCTATCAGCTGGAGCAGGGCATTACCGATGACCGGCATGGGATGGTGATCATCCGCAACGAAGGTATCCTGGATATTCTTGAAAAAGGCAATTGGAACGAATCATGAGCCAACCTGAACGAACCATGAACTTTATCACTGATCAACAAACGCTGAATGATCTTAACCTGCTGGGCAAGCACCGGCGCGGTTCCATCTTCAGTCTGTTTTGCAAGGTCCATACGACGGGAGGCGAGCGGCTGCTGGAGCAGATGTTTCGTCACCCCTTAACCGATGCCGGGGCTATCAATCAGCGCAGCGGGCTGTTCAGGTATTTTGCCGGTCAGGGCCTGGTCTTTCCTTTGAGCGGTGCGCAGGTGGAGGCGATGGAGAGTTACCTGGAGAGTTCCGGGCAGGGAAATTTGCCGGCGGCCGTGTGGCATAGTCTGCGGCGGAAGGCGATGGCGGCGCTGGTAAGGGATGAGACCTATGGATTACTACGGGAAGGGCTGCTGGCGGCAGTGAATGGCTTGTATGTGCTATCTGTGTTCCTGCGGGAACTGGTGGCGCGGGACCCCATGGGACCTTATGTCAGTCAGGCTAAGGCCGCGATGGCGGTACTGGAGGAACGGCGGCTGGCGGTGGTGCTTGCAGCCGAACGGCCGGAGGACTGGACGCTGCTGACTGTCGCCCGGCATGACCATTTGTTACGGACGCGGCTTCGGTCAGGGCTGGAGAACGTCAGGAATGTGCTGAGCGAATTGGATGTCTATATCGGCGTCGGCAATCTGGCCCGCGCCAATGGCTGGGGTTATGCGAAGGCATTGCCACCGACGGATAATATCGTCTGGATCGAAGGGCTGAAACATCCCGCAGTCAGCCATGCGGTGGGTAATTCGATCACACTGGAGAAAAATACCAATATGCTGTTCCTCACGGGCGCGAATATGGCCGGGAAATCCACTTTCATGAAGGCCTTCGGCGTATCCGTTTACCTGGCCCATATGGGATTTCCGGTAGCGGCGACGGAGATGGCTTTCTCTGTGCGGGATGGGTTGTTCAGCAGCATCAATGTGGCGGATGACCTGAGCCAGGGTCACAGCCATTTCTATGCGGAGGTATTGCGGGTGAAAAAAGTCGCGCAGGCTGTGAGCGAAGGCCAACGGCTGGTGGTACTCTTTGACGAACTGTTCAAGGGGACGAATGTGAAGGATGCTTATGACGGAACGCTGGCGGTGACGGATGCTTTCTCCCGGTATAGACGCTGTGCCTTTATCATCTCCACGCATATCGTCGAGGCCGGTGAGGCGTTGAGGAAGCGGCGGGATAACCTGCGGTTTGCGTATCTGCCTACCGTGTTGGAAAATGGGCGGCCGCGTTATCCTTATATATTAGAGGAAGGGGTTGCAGCCGACCGGGTGGGGATGATGATCATCGAGAATGAGGGGATAATCGACATTATTAAAAAATAACTTCAACATGATGCGGCAAACTATTTGGCGTATTTCGCCCTTGTTATTCATTCCTTTCTGTCTTTTTGCCCGGGGTACGGGGGCCCCTGCGCAATCCCGGGATAGGCCTGTCCTGCGGGTGGGCGAAACGCTTCCGGCTTTTTCGCTGACCACTCCGGATGGAAAAGTGCTGAAAAGCGCGGCGTTAAAGGGGTCAGTGGTGCTGCTCGATTTTTGGGCTACGTGGTGCGCGCCCTGCCGGAAGCTGACGCACGAGATCGACAGTACATTCAACATGTACAAGGACGGAAAAGATCTCCAGCTGATCGGCATTGACTACAACGAGACGCCTGTCAGCAATAATGATCCGATAAAATATTGGAAAGACCAGGGATACGGATTCCCTATGACGCTTAACGACACCGCGTATGGAAATTTCGTCGGTGCGGGTAATCCTACTGTGATTGTAGTAGATCAGGCAGGGATCGTACGCGGCAGATGGGACGGCAGGACCGAGCGGACGGCGGGGGAGATAGCGGCGCTGGTGGACGACCTGATCTCTTCCACGGGGTTACCGACATTTCCGCGGATCACGAATACGGATATCCCGGGTGCGCCGTTGCTCGGCCAACCTATGCTGATCACCGGTACGGAACGCGAGATCCGCACCGAAAAACATGGACTGGCCTATCCGGCTTTTTACGATTGGAACCACGACGGCAAGATCGATCTGCTGCTGGGAGAGTTTGAGACCGGGCAGACCGGCTCTGACATTAAGGTCTATCTGAATACGGGGACCAACGAGCAGCCTAGTTATACCGGAAAATATTTTTATGCCACCGACATAAAGGGCGATACCATGACTTCCTACCAATGGTGCTGTATCGGCACCCATCCGCGTCTGGTAGACCTTGATCAGGACGGGTATGTCGACATTCTGACGGGTCAGTATAATCCCGGGCAGATCAGCTGGTGGCGGGGATCGAAGGACGGATTTCTGCCCAGGCAATTCGTCGACCAGCTGGGATATAAAGGTGAAATATTTGGATCTATTGCCGAAGCGAAACTGGATGAAGACCCTGATGCACTGGCCTATTGGAACTATACCTCAGCCGGGTTCGCGGACTTCAATGGCGACGGGCTCACCGATCTTTTTGTCGGGGGGTTCGATGAGCTGCGCGTAGCGCTGAATA
>PMUF01000079.1 GCA_003167015.1 Chitinophagaceae bacterium
TGAAAGTCTTTGACGACGCCGACGATGGACGGCTTCCATTGGAGGTTGCCGGTGTTGAGCGTGAGCTGTTTGCCTAGTATGTCCGACGGATTGCGGAGATGGATGGCGCGGAGGAAGGCTTCGTTGACAAGGACCTCGCGGGCGGTGTCGTTGGGAAAGATGTTCCGGCCGGCGACCAGGTTCAGGCCATAGGCGGGGGCATATTGGGCGTCGGCATATTTCATATTGGCATCCCAGGGTTCCTCTTTCGGCCGGTTGTCATACGTAAAACTGGTGTGGTTATTCGAACTGGAAGCAGGCGCTGCCGAGCAGAGTGAGATCTTTTCGGTGCCACGCACTGCGGATACCCTTGCGCTCAGGGTTGCCATTTTCACCGGGTCGGGCTGCGGAACCGGCAACAGAACGATCCCGTCTTTTTTAAATCCGAGGTCAGTCGTCTCTGAATAATGCATCTGGCCGGCGATAACGATCACGCCGATGATCAGCATTTGCGAGATCGTGAACTGGGTGACGACGAGGATACGGCGCAGCGGGAATCCGCCGATGTGACGTTGTGACAATTTTCCCTTGAGTGCGGCAATCGGGCGAAAATTCGACAGGATGAGCGCGGGGTAGGAGCCGGCGAGGAAGACAACGCCAATGAGCAGCAGGAGCAGGAATCCCTGGGTTGCCGGATCGGTGAATGCGGTGATGGTCATCCGGGTACGCAGCAGTTGGTTCATAGCAGGGAGCAGCAGTACGGCCAGCGCGCATGCCAGCAAAAAGGCAAAGAGGACCAGCAAAGCCGTCTCGAAGATGAACTGCCAGAAGAGCTGGCTGCGGAGGCTGCCCATGACCTTGCGGATGCCGACTTCTTTTGCCCGGTTGAGTGCGCGGGCTGTTGCGAGATTGATAAAATTGACACAGGCCGTAATAATGAGAAAGGCGCCGATGAGGCTGAATGCCCAAAGGAAACTCCTGCTGACGGACCCGTCGAAATCGGTATTGAAATGGATATCGGTCAGGGGCTGCAGCCGGAAAGTGGTCGTCGTCACGTCATCGGGGTCATACTTTTTGATCAGGGCAGGGAATTGACGGTCGACGAGCGCCGGGGCGATGCCCGGCTTGAGGCGGACAAAAAAGTTCATGCTGCTCCGGACCTGTCCCCAGCTGCTGTCGCTGGCCAGTCTTCCATCCATGTCTTTCAGATTGACATAAGACAGATAGATCTCCTGCCGCCGGTCGGTGTTGTTCGGAATGTCCTGTAATACGCCGGTAATGCGGAAATCCCATTTGTTGTTATAGCGGATGATCTTGCCGATAGGTTCGGCACTGCCGAAATATTTGGTGGCGAGTTGCTGCGTGATGACAGCGGTATTCGGTTCGGTGAGGGCTGAGGTGCCTTTCAGCAGCGGAAACCGGAAGATGTCGAAGAATGCCGGATCGGCATAGGCGACGCCGTCGTCCTCTTCGAATTTCTTCGCCTCTTTTTCAAAGGGGAGGGAGATCAGGGCGGAATTGTATACGCAAACCCTCGCGGCGGCCTCCGCATAGGAGTAGTCGTTGAGGAAAGCCTTGCCCAGGGGTTGGGGAACACCGGATTGGTATTCGGTACTCTCCTGGTGGAAGACCGTCACGACACGGTAGATGCGATCCGCATTGTGATGGAACCGGTCGAAGCTCAGCTGATAGGAGACCAGGGTATAGATCAGGATGGCGCAGGCGATGCCCGAAGACAGGCCTAAGATATTGATAATGGTATAGGATTTATTTTTCCGGAGATTGCGCCAGGCGAGTTTGAGCTGGTTTTGAAACATGCTGAGTTGATTATAAGAATAAGACAACCAGTAGTATGCCGGGTTTTTGCCAAACTCCTAATCAATTAGTTACGTTCCGGGACGTGGGAGAGGCTGTCCGGTTTCGATACAACAACTGTCCGGTTTAATTTTGCTTAGCTGCAAACATGGGGTGTTGGAGATAGATCTTATGGAACAGTTTCAGCTTTTCGTTTATATACAGCAGCATGTCTTCATTGGAGGCATTGCGGCAAAACTTGTAGGTGGGACGGTAGGTGACCATGAAGAGCTGCAGGGAGTCGCCTTTTAGCCCGGTGACCATAGAGACGTAGGAGGAGGGAAACCGGGAATCGATATAGGAATCCTTTTCTTCCGATTTAACCCGCTGTCTTAGCTGCCGGAGGTTTTTTTGCTCCGAGGAGAAATAAGTGACCGGGCTAAAACCGATGCCTACGCCGTCCGTAGGGGTCTGGTCTCCTGCTAGCCGGACCTGGTGGGTATAGTCCAGCCATGCATAGTCTTCTTTCCTTTGCATGGAATCCAATTGATAATTGGACAGCTGACCCACGAGGACGGAAGGCAATTCGACCAAATTCGGTTCGAGATAGACGACATAGCCCTCCTTATCTTCCAATTCCGAGGTCACCACATAGGTCGTATCGGCGTGGTAACCGGCGGAAGAAAACGTGATGGTATCGCCCGCGTTGGCGGCGATGCGGTAGTTGCCACCCGCATCGGAGACATTATATTTTTTTTGGGTATGATTGACGACGGTGACCGAGGAGAGGATGGCATCGGTCGTTTTTTGCCTGATCTTACCTGTCAGCACCTGCTGGGAGACCGCCGGCGTTGACAGCAGTACGAGGATGGGAAGGGCGGAAAGCAGCGTACGTAGCGGCATATCCTAAGTTAAGAAAATCTCCCGGAAGTATTACCTCCGGGAGATGAAAATGCCATTAAAGATGTTTGGCAGGTGCGCAACTGATGGTATTCAAGCTCGTGCTCATATCCATACCGCCCATATTCATGTTCATGGGTTCATCCTTGTCTTTGAATGGTAAGGTTTTCAGATTGATTTTTTCGATCTGGTCGCTGCCTTCTTTGATCCGCAGGAACTGGCGGGGGCTAACATTTTTAAAGACCTGGACAATTCCTGTAGTGGGCCATTTGATGATCAGCTCGTCGATCGTTTTGGCCGTACCGATGCCTATTTGCTGGCGTAAAGGCGAGGCGCCGAAACTGCCGCCCGAATTGACATCCTTATAGACAGTCCTTTGCACTCCGTTCTCGGTAAAGGTGACGGCGATATGTGCGCCGATCGCTGAACGATTGGAGTGTACCCCTTCCAATAATACACTGATCCAGTTATTGTTATTTTGCCCCGGGTTGATATAGAGCGAATTGTAGAAAGCATCCCCTTTGAATGCTCCTCCGGTCTCCACAAAAAGATCCTGGTCGCCGTCGTTATCGATATCGGCGAAGGAGACTCCGTGGCCTTTTTGCAGATTACCCACCCTGGCAGAACTGGTGACATCCGCAAAACGCTGCCCGCCGATATTTTTATACATCTTGTTGGGGATAAGGGAAGTGAAGTCAGGGTTACCCGTGGCCAAATACATATCCAGCCAGCCGTCATTATCTATGTCCCCGAAATTCGCTCCCATGGCAAATACCGGGTGGTCCAGTCCCATACGCTTTGTGACATTCGTAAAGGTGCCATCGTGATTATTCCTGTACAGGTACATTGCTGATGGAGTGGTGACCGGGAGATGCAGCGCGTCTTCTGCCAACGTTTGAGCCAGATGGCCTTGAAAGTTGTATCCGCACACAAAAATATCGGGCCAGCCATCGTTGTCGTAATCGAAAAACCAGGTGGGGAAAGTGAACGTGGTATCCTTATCCAGGCCTGCCTCGTGAGTGGCATCTTCGAATTGAGGGATATTCGACTTTATCCCTTTGTTTTTCAGCAATATTTTATGACCGTCCAGGCCGGACATAAAGATATCGGGCCAGCCGTCGTTGTTGTAATCGGCGGCTACCACTCCTTTTGTAAAGCCTAACTTATCACATCCGGACTTTTCGGTTACATTCGTGAAAGTGCCGTCATGATTATTCATATATAATTCTGACGGATGCGGAAACTCAGGAGACGACGTTTCATGGGCGATGAACAGATCCAGCCAGCCGTCATTATTAAAATCAGCCCAGACGCCGGTTTGCGTAGGACCAAAAGAAAGTATTCCGCTTTCGACGGTGACATCTGTAAAGGTGCCGTTGCCATTATTGCGCAATAACGTGGCGGGCTGCTTACCCATTTCCCTCAGCCATGCCCCTCTCAGCACCAGAATATCGGTGAAGCCGTCATTGTTGTAATCTGCCTGGATGATATTCAGCCCCCCTTTGATGTCGGCTAAGCCCGATTGCTTAGAGACATCGGTGAAAGTCCCGTCGCCGTTGTTTTTATAGTAATGCATGCTTTCTTCGAGGTCCCAGCAGGAGGTAATGATATCCAGGTATCCGTCATTGTTGAAGTCATCGATGATACTTCCTCCGGCCATATTCTTGTTGGCGTTTAATTTCAGGCTGCCTGCCATGTCCCGGAAGGGCAGTACTTTAACGGAAGATGTATCGGTGTCCAGTCCGGGGATCAGCCATTCGGCGGGCACTTTAGCGGGATATTCCCCCACGGTCATATAGGCTATATTCAGCATCCATCTCGATGTCAGGTCGGTGGGGTCTTGTTGCAGTATCTGCTGGTATAATTCGATGCCTTTCTGCGAAGCATAAGGGTCAGTATATACTCCTTTTCCCTGGATAGGAAAAACGCACGATCCTGCTGAATGATTGGAAATGCAGTTGTTCCGCTCCCCCAGTCTTATCCAGGCCAGGGCCAGGCGGTTCCGGAGGTCGACTGACAATCTGCCTTCCGGTCCGGAACTTACCTTTGCATCCTGCATGAGCGCCTGGAATATATCGATGGCCTTTTTCTCCTCGCCCAATTTTACCAGGGCTACGGCTTTCTCATATTGGAAGTACATCGTCGTGGCTGCCGAAGTCGATGGCTGAGACAATACAGAATCACAGTAATCCAACTGGGCCTGTGGACAGAAGGGATTTGCCCTGTTATAGGCGACTTTCAGCCCGTCTCTGTACAACTGATTTAATTTTTTATTTTCTGAATGCCCGGTCGTGCAATTATAACACAACGCTGCACAAAGAAAAAAGATCAATGGCGCTATCAGCACCGTTAGAATATTTTTTAGCATAGTTATACAATGAATTTGGCGGAATGCATAAGCATTATCCATTCCGCTGATAAAAAATTGACCGGAATGCAATGGTGATTTCCTTAAGTATTCGTTTGGAGGTGTCAGTCAATATCCGGCGGATACTCTTTCGTAGGCGAGTAACAGGCAGCGATGGCGGCAGAATAGCGGAATGATTTTTTTTCAAATAAAAAATGCGGGCCAACTATACCGAAAAGAATAGTCGGGGTATAGTAATCTATGGAGAGAAATTTAGCGGTGTGAGGATATTGACCTGGCTTCTTCTCTTGTTGCAGGTCATTGGAGAATTTGAAGAATTCATTTTGGGCAGTCTGCAATTTCATGGCCATGTGATTGGGAATGCATAACATTTCCAGGGAGTCATTATATATCCTTCGTTTGACATACTTGTATTGGACCCCTTTGATTTCGATCTGCCCGTCTACCCGTTCGAAGGAACTGGAATTGCTGAAATAGGGCAGGTACCTCACTGGGATTTTAATCGAGACCAGTTGAGATTCGTCATATTTATTTTCATCGAATTGCGCCTCCAATTGCTGGTCTGCCCTGGTTTCCATCACAGAGATCAGCAACCGGTATCCAAACCAGTTGAATAGTAAAATGGTAAGCGCCAGTATACATGCTATTGATCGCATAGCTAAATTCTCCGGGAGTTCCGTACCTGTTAGAAGTGAAAAGTCAGTAAATGGAGGCAGGTCGATTAACCCATTATTTCCGGCGGTTGGTCGGGTGTAAGGGCTTCCCAGGAGGAGAAATCAGCAACATCCGGATGCGACATTGCCGAAGAGATGACTATCGGATGATCGATCGGCTGCATGCTGTGAGAGATATAATCGTCTGCAGGGATATGCCTGTGGAGATGTGAAGAAGGGTTTTTACCCAGTCCATTCCGGGACAGGTCGTTCATCAGTTGAAAAAAATCGTCCCTTGCCGTCTGCATCTTCATCGCACCCTGGTTAGGGATACACAAGAATTCAATGGAGTCATTGAGAATGCGACGTTTGCAATACTCATAGCGAATTCCCCGGATGTCGATTTCGCCATGAACCCTTTCATATTGAAAAGAATTGTTATAATAAGAAAGGCTCGTGGCGGGGATCCTGATGGAGATTAGCTGTGATTCATCGTATTGACCATCATCCAATTTGGCCTCCAGCTGACGGTTGGCTCTGCTTTCCATGTAGGAAGTCAACAGCCGGTATCCCCATCCGTTGAACAGCAGGATTCCCAACAGCAGTATAGCGGCAGACTTTTTCAAGGCCAGAAGGTAAGAATTTTAATCTAACGGGCCAATTAAATTCAGATTAAAGGCTGGCTCGTAAGTGCTATTAAAAAAGTTAGAAAGGCATGAGTACCTGTACTTTCGGGAGCATAGACATGGTTAGTTCGAAGTTAGTATATTTGGTTATAATCATCACTGCCATGAGAATGCACTTGTTGTCCATTTTAGTTGCCGCTGTTTTCTTCCTGGGAAAATCTTTTCCGGCGAACGCTCAGGCTCCTGCGGAAGCGAGCCAAAGTCTCGACAGTATCATCCCCGTAAGGGGTTTCTGCGTCGGCGCCCCGCGACCGGATGGTGTAGACTCCTTTGTACACTTTATCAATGACGTACTGGCCCCGAAGAAGGTCAATACGCTGTTCGTGCTCATCGACTATCATTATCAATTCAAATCCCATCCTGAGCTTGCCGATACGCTTGCCCTCTCTAATGCGGACGTGAAAAAGATCGTCAGGGCTTGCGCGCAGCACAAGATCCGGATCATCCCACAGATAGATATGCTGGGGCACCAGGGCTGGGAAGAGCATCCGAATAAATTATTGCTGGTCTACCCGCAATTCGATGAGACGCCCTGGGTGAAGAACCCGGAAAAATATGTATGGCCTAATGCAGACAATCTTTATTGCCGGAGATATTGACCATTATATAAGGGCATACATGATGTGCTGTTTGAGGTGATCGATGAGATTTGCGATGCTTTTGAAAGTACTGCTTTTCATGCCGGCATGGATGAAATATTTTATCTCGGCGAGAGCAAGTGTCCCCGCTGCGGCGGCCGGGACCCGGCTGATCTTTTTGCCGGCGAAGTGCAGGCTATCCACGATCATCTGGCATTAAAAAACCGCGAGCTATGGATCTGGGGGGACAGGCTGATAGATGGGAAGACTACCGGTATCGGGGAGTGGGAAGCCAGTTATAATAATACTTACCGGGCGGTCGATCTGATCCCGAAAGATGTGGTGATCTGCGACTGGCATTATGAGCGGCCTGATCAGACAGCCGTTTATTTTGCGATGAAAGGGTTCCGGGTAGTGACCTGTCCCTGGCGGATATCGCAACCCGGGGTCACACAGGTAGACGATATGGTCCGGTTCAGGAATTCGTCGACCCCCGAAATGAAACCCCGTTTCCTCGGCATTGTAGAAACGACATGGTCTTCCACGCAGTCTTTCATCAACGGCTATTATGGGATTGGACCGAAGAGACCGGGTCAGCAAAATACAGCCTGGCAATGTTTTAAGGATGTGTTTCAGCGGATCGATTCGTTGGGGAATTAGCCTCCGCTGCGGGGCGACGCTTCAGGGACGTCAGGGTTCGACAGGCAGGATCACGGAGAAGGTAGCGCCTTCTCCTGGCTCGGAATGGACCGTGAGACGGCCGCGGTGGTTGGCGACGATCTTGCGGCATTGTGCCAGTCCCATGCCCACGCCACTTTCAGCGGCTTTCAGGGAAGAGTGGGTAAAGATGTCGAATATTTTTTCCATTTGCATAGCTTCTATACCGATGCCATTATCGATAAAGCATATTTCGCAGTATCTGTGGGCGGGCAGCAGGAAGGGATATTTGTCGATAGCCTCTTGGGTAAGATCGTGGGAGTAAATTTTAATAAAGGGGGCGACGTCCTTCTTTGCATAGGTGATGGCATTGTTGATCAGGTGATAGAACAGGCGGGACATCTGGCCGGGAATGGCGGTGATCGTGTGAAGGATACCGCAATCGATGGTGGCGTTCTTTTCCTTGAGCGCAAGGCTTAGCCGGCTGACGATATCGGCAAAGATCATATTGAGATCGGTGATCTCGAAGTCGGTTTTGGCAGAACGCAGGCTCAGGCTGGAAAAATCGGTCAATTGCTGGATCATGTTGGAAAAGCCCCTGGCGAATTCGTTGATCTTGAGCGCCGAGGCCTCGACCTTACCCTGGTCGCCGCGTGCATTGGCGGAAAGCAATATGTCGCTGAACAGTCTTAGTTTCCTCAGGGGTTCCTGCAGGTTATGATTAGAAATATGCTGGTATTGCCTGATCTCATCCTGGTAGTTGCGCAGCTGCATATCGGACTCCCGCAAAATTGACCGGGCCTCTTCCATTTCCTGCAGGGAGGCGAGATGAAAGGAGATGAGGTCGGCAAAGAGGTTGAACATCCCGATGATCCTTGGGTTTTTCAGCTGGGCAGGTTTAGGGTCGATGGCGCATAAGGTACCGAAAAAAGTACCGTTCCTTAGAAAGATCGGGATAGAAATATAGCTTTGAAAACCATATTGCCGGGGAGTGTGATGGTTGCAGAATTCGGCATCTTCCTGCACGTGGTCTATGATCACTGCTTTGCCGCTGTCCCTGATCTCATTACAGATCGTCGATTCCAGTTTCAATTCCCCTCCCGGCTTCAGGCCGAACTGGATCTCATCACGGACGCCGCAGGCAATCCATCTGTCCCTGGTGACCCTGGCCACAGCAGCAAAGCCCATTCCTGTCGTCAGCGTAATCACTTCAAGGATCGTGGACAGCACAGGAATTCGTTGCACCAGCGCCACGTCCAGGCTGTATGGGTCGGTCGGATTGGCGGCGGGATCCCCGGTTACTATAGTTTTTGTAGTAGAGATGCCCCAAGATACAAAGAGTTTCCGGATAGCGGGGGTATCGGGTGGATAAGTTTTGGCAGGAGGGACGCTGTTGTCCTCGGCTGGAATTGTTGATACCATTCCACGAATTGTTCGTTGTCCAGCAAGCCAAAGTACTTAAATATTTTTCTGGCGAATTGAAAAGGGTAGGGGCCCCCTGCGGTAATGAAGTGGCCGTCCCGGACGACTGCCCGGTCGGCGCGATAGCAGGCCATGAACAGGGTACTGTCGGCTATTGCCGCGATGCTGATGTGCAGCTGCAGGAGATGACCGATCAGTCCGGACAGCGCCTCGTTTTCGCTTTTTCCCCATACCGGGCTGCCTGTGAGGACCAGCAGGTCTACATCGGCCGGGTCCACCTCGTCCAGCGACAGGTCCGGTATCACCGCGAGGTTGCCCATAGAGCAAACGGGGTCTTTGGTGAGGGCAAAAGTGAGGACTTCTACGGCGCGGGAGCTGTGCAGACCGGCCATCATCAGGCCAATTTCCCAGTCGGCATAGCTTTCGGACAGGAATACATAACAAGTTTTTTTGCGTACCGGCGGTGTTGTTTTGATGGACATGGCTTTGGTATTTATATTACAAAGCAAATACCGGGGAGTGACAACAGTATGTCAGCAGGTTTGGCTAATTTTAGCCCATATTACCGATCGATATGAGAAAATCAGGCAAATTGGCTGCATTAAGTGTATTCTGTTGGTTTTTAATGGTCGGTGACGGATGGGCTCAGCCGGCGGCCGGCGGTCCGGAATCGCCTGCGGCCACGCCGCCTATGGGCTGGAATAGCTACAATTGTTATGGGTCTGCGGTTCATGAGGATGAAGTAAAGGCCAATGCCGATTATGTGGCCGGCCATTTAAAGTCCTTCGGCTGGCAATACATCGTTGTCGATTTTTTGTGGGCCTATGACAATCCGCCCGGCAGCCTGATCGGCAATCCCTTTCAGTCGCGGCTGGAGGACGGGTCGTATATCCCCTGGCTGGCGATGGATCAATGGGGGAGGCTTGTGCCGGATGTGAATAAGTTTCCTTCCGCCTTCGGCAGCGCGGGCTTCAGGCCTTTGGCAGACTATATCCATGCCCGGGGGTTGAAGTTTGGCATTCATGTGATGCGGGGCATTCCCCGCCAGGCAGTATGGGCGCGGTCCCCTGTATGGGGGGCTAAAGGCATCACGGCGGATCAGATCGCCGATACGACTTCGACCTGCCCGTGGATGAATCATATGTATGGTCTGGATATGAGTAAGCCCGGCGCCCAGGAATACCTGAATTCCCTGCTGGACCTGTATGCACAATGGGGCGTCGACTTCATCAAGGTGGATGACCTTTCGCGTCCGTACCATATGGCGGAGATAGAAGGGTATCGAAAAGCCATTCAGCAATGCGGACGACCGGTTGTATTCAGCCTTTCACCGGGCGAGACGCCCCTGAAAGACTCGTCCCATGTCAGCCAGTACGGCAATATGTGGCGCATGGCCGATGACTTCTGGGACAACTGGAAAGAAGTATTGAAGATGTTCGACTATGCGAAGAGCTGGGAAGGTGTCGGCGGTCCGGGGCACTGGCCCGACTGCGATATGTTACAAATCGGGAAGATCTCCTTGCGGGGGCCTGTCGGTCCTGCGCGCTACAGCCGGTTGACGGAGGCCGAATTGACGACGCACATGACCTTCTGGTGTATCTTCCGGAGCCCGTTAATGCTGGGTGGTAACCTGCCTGATAACAGGCCATTGGAAGAAAGGCTGTTCTCCAATGAGGAGGTGCTGGAAGTGAACCAGCACGGAGAAGGTCCGCATCAGCTATATAAGGACAGTGTCAGCATGATATGGATGTCGAAGGGAGGAAAGGGTATTAATATTGCCGTTTTCAATATCGGTGAGACGGATCGGGCTATCTCCGTCGACTTTTCAACCGTAGGTCTTAGGGGTAAAGTATTAGTAAGGGATCTGTGGAAAAAAGCAGATGCCGGAGTGTTTACTAAAAAGTATACGACGATGATTGCCGCGCATGGCGCGGTGTTGATAAAGGCCGCCACTCAGGCACAATAATTACATTGACATGGAATCGAGATTATTCGAAAAGTTGGTATCGATCAGGCGACGGCTGCATCAGATACCCGAATTAGGGTTTAATGAATTCAAGACGGCTGCTTTGCTTCAAGCGCAGCTGGAGGAGTGGCAGATACCCGTCGAGCATGTCGCATCGACCGGGCTGATCGGTACCCTTACAAAAGGCGAAGGACCTACGGTCATGCTGCGTGCCGATATGGATGCCCTGCCGGTGCAGGAGCCGTCGGATGTCCCTTACCGGTCATTGACCGATGGCGCCATGCATGCCTGTGGTCATGATCTGCATATGACCATACTGCTGGGTGCGGCTGCTCTGTTGCGGGATGCCGATTTTCAGGGGACGGTAAAACTGGTGTTCCAGCCTTCCGAGGAGGGCAACCTGCGGAGTCCTGAAAAGGGCAAATCGGGTGGACAACTGATCGTGGAAAGCGGCAAACTGGCAGGAGTCCGGGCTGCTCTGGGGCTGCATGTCCATCCCCTGCTGCCGGTCGGCCGGTTGGGGTACACTAATGGGGAGTTCATGGCTAATGTCGGCAATTTCTCGATCCTGGTCGAGGGTAAAGGTGGACATCCGGGGGCGATGCGGCATGTCATCGATCCCATTGCGATTGCTGCGCGACTGATCACGGCCGCACAATCACTGGTAGGAGAGCAGCCGGACCCGCCTACGGCGGTACTGGCGATTACCCATGTCGAAACCCAGGCCAGGCCAAGCTTTAATGTCATTCCTTCGACTGTATTATTGCAGGGATCGCTGCGGGCATTCAGCAAAGACTTTTATCACGAGCTGGTCGATAAGATGCGGGCCTTGTTTGCGGACCTGGAGTCGCAGTTCGGGTGCAGGATCAGCCTCGATTTCAGCGCATACTATCCGAGCCTGCTGAACGATGCGGGGGTGCATGAAACCCTGTCTCCGGTTCATGAGCAGATATTCGGCCGCGAAAATGTGCGGGACGGTCATGCCTATCTCATCGGCGAGGACTTCTCCTTTTATTCGAGGATCATGCCCGCTCAATTTTACTTCTTAGGGGCGAAGACGGAGCAGAACGATACTTTTTTTCTCCATCATCCCCAGGTTACCTTCAACGAAGATTGTATTAAGTATGGCGCTCCGCTGCTGGCCGACGGGGCAGTGCGATTGCTGCAAACGCTGAGCGCCTGATGGTTGTTGGCTTGGCCGGGCGGGTGGCTACCAACCTTTGATGGCCCCGCCTTTGAATGCTGTCAGGGCAGCCTGTTCCACTTCGGGCGACTCGTATGATTGGACGAATTTTTTCAGGTTTTCCTGATTTTTGTTCTCTTCCCGGGCAACGATGATATTCACGTAGGGGGACTTTTCGTTCTCCACGAACAGACCGTCCCGTCTGGCGACGAGTCCTGCTGCCGATGCAAAGGTATTGTTGATGATCGCGATGCTGACCGTTTGATCGTCCAGCGCCCTGGGCAATTGCGGGGCGTCGAGCTCCAGGATCTTCAGGTTTTTGGGATTGCTGACGATATCGTTTACCGTGGGCAGCAGTCCGACGCTGTCCTTCAGTTTCAGTAGCCCCGTGCTTTGCAGCAGGAGGAGCGCTCTTCCCGAATTGGTCGGGTCGTTGGGAATAACGATAGCGCTACCGTCTGCCAGTTGACCCACCGTCTTTATTTTCCGGGAATAGCCCGCCAGCGGATAGACGAAGGTGTTACCCAAAATGGCAAAGTGATAGCCGCGTTGCTTCGCCTGTACGTCCAAAAATGGTTTGTTTTGAAAAACATTCGCGTCGATATCGCCCTGTTGAAGGGCTTCATTGGGCATGACGTAATCATTGAAGGCGATAAGCTGCACGTCCAGGCCATATCTTTCTTTGGCCACTTTTTGTGCGGCCTGCGCCATTCCATATTCGGCGCCGGACTCAACACCTACTTTGATGTGGTTGGGATCGCCATGATGAGCCCCCCTGTTACATCCGGATAAGACCGGGAGAGCGATGATGGCGACGAATGCGGATATTTGTCTTGCTTTCATTGTATGGAGTTATTTTCTGTGATCGACTTTGCGCGAGATATACTGACCGGTTAGCTGAATAAGAAATACAAGCGCCACCAGCAGGATCAGCACGGTATTCATGACAAGGATATCGTATCCTACGTAGCCATACTGATAACCGATCTGCCCCAGCCCGCCTGCGCCTACGGCCCCGCCCATCGCCGAATACCCTACGAGCGCGATCAGCGTAATAGACGCTCCGTTGACGATGGAGGGGAGGGCTTCCGGCAGCAGGACTTTGCGTACGATCTGGAAGGGCGTTGCGCCCATGGCCCTGGCGGCTTCTATCAGTCCGTGCGGGACTTCCAGCAGGCTGTTCTCCACCATTCTGCCCACAAAGGGGGCTGAGCCGACAGTGAGGGGTACCAGGGCGGCAAGGACCCCGATGGAGGTGCCCACCAGCATTCTGGTGAAGGGGATCATCCAGACGATCAGGATGATAAAAGGGATCGACCGGAAGACGTTGACGATGGTGGAAAGAACACGGTTGGCAGTCCTGTTGGCAAGGATTTGATCCTTACGGGTCAGGAACAGCAGGACGCCCGTGGGGAGACCGATCACAAAACCGAAAAAGCCCGACACGAAGGTCATGACGATGGTCTCCCACNNATATTTCTGCTTTTACGTGGTTTGCAATATAGTATTCGATAGCCAGCCGGGTGTTTTCAGGTGTGCCGGTCAGTTTGACCAGCATAATCCCGAACCTCGCTGTCCCGGCCTGTTCCAGTTGTGCGGACACAATATGATTATCGACGTTGAACAATCGGGCAACAGTGGAGAGCAGTGGGAGATCCGCAGACTCGGCATTGAATTCCAGTTTCACCAGTGGACATCCCGGGCCGTCCGGCAAGTGGCTCAGCCGCTGACGATATTCCTCCGGGACCGAGAAATGCACGGAGGAGGCAATGAATCGCCTGGTCAGTTCTTTCCGGGGACGGGAAAATATTTCGTTGACAGTACCCTGTTCGATCAGGGTTCCTTCGCTGATGATCGCCACTTTGTCGCAGATGGCTTTGACGACGTTCATTTCATGGGTGATCAGCAGGATGGTGATCCGGAAGCGCCGGTTAATATCTTTCAGCAATGACAGGATCGACAGCGTGGTTTCCGGGTCCAGCGCGCTGGTGGCTTCATCGCAAAGCAAGACCCGGGGGTTGCTGGCGAGCGTCCGGGCGATGGCCACCCGTTGTTTCTGGCCGCCGGAAAGGCTGGCAGGGTAATCGGATTGTTTTTCCTGCAGGCCTACCAGGGTCAGCAGCTCGTTGACCCTCGTTTTGATCTCGTGGGCCGGCGTGTGGCTGAGTTCCAGCGGAAAGGCGACGTTCCCGAAGACCGTCCTCGAAGACAGGAGGTTGAAATGCTGGAAGATCATGCCGATCTGCCTTCTTTCGCGGGCAAGCTGTCGCGGGGATAGCGTTGTGAGGGTGAGTCCGTTGACAATGACTTGCCCTTTAGAGGGCCTCTCCAGCAAGTTGATACAGCGGATAAGCGTGCTTTTCCCTGCCCCGGAGGCGCCAATCACGCCGAAGATCTCGCCTTCGGCCACCTCCAGGGACACATCGGACAGCGCATCGATAGCGCTATTGTTCTTATAAAATGTCTTTGTGACGTTCTTTAATTCGATCATTGGTGCGGCTGGGAATTGGTCCGGGCTGCAAATATCTATAAAAATAGTAGAGTAACAGATATTTGGTATTAAAAAAGTTTTTTATAAAATAAATTTGATTGTTACACGTTAGTCTACTAATTTAGTAGACTTCAATCTTGATAAAATAAAAGACAATGGACAGAAAAGAAATCCGCCTGTTCGAGTTTGGAACAGCACTGACCAATGAGCAACTATCTTATTTCCGGCAGCATGGGATCATTCAGTTCCGGCAGTTTATCGACAGACCCACCGTTGCGTCTCTGTTGAAGGAGGTCGGCCGTGCCGAGCGGTATTTGCTGGACAAGGGGATTACCAAAGTGAACGGCATCCCGCTGAAATTTGGCCAGGATGTAGATGGTTCAACGCTGATCCAGCGGATCGCCTTTGCGTCTCACTACAGCCCGGTGCTGAAGAAATTTTTGAAGGACCCGCGGTTGGCGGCCCTTTCGGGTTTGTTGGGGGATTACGAAGGGCGCATAGGTGAAAACGAAAAGGACGGACTGGTCGTCAATCATTACATCAACACGGCAGTCAGTGCGTTTCGTCAGCTGGGATGGCATACGGACAGTCCCAGGGACCTTTTCCTGGGCAAGAGGATACGGCCGATGCTGAATGTTGGATTGCACCTGGACGATTGTCCTTATGAGAATGGCGGGCTGAGGGTATTGCCGGGCACGCATACGCAGGGACTGTTCAGGTTATTGTTCAAAAAGAAATATTTCATCGATAACAAGCCGGACAAGCGAGAGGTTGGTTTTGACGTACAGGCAGGAGATCTGACCGTACATGACGGGCGGTTGTTNNACGTACATGACTAGCGGTTGTGGCACCGGGTGCAGCAGTCTCCTTTCGAAGGGGAGATCAGCCGGCGGAGGGTGATGTACATCCCCATCATTACGGGCGCTTATCAGCCGAAGACCGTCGACAGTCCGATGCCTTTTTACCATCGGCTGGCACAGTTGAGGATCAATCCGTCCGGCGCCAAAGCGTCCTAAACCTTTTTACGAGGAACCATGTGGAGATGGCGGCCGCCAGGTGTTTTAAGGAGTGCCCGCTGACAAAGCCAAGGGCCGAGTAGATGTTGCAGTCGAATTGTTCGAGTACCTTGGCGATCCCATACCAGGCGGCGGCATACAGCAGGGGCAGCCACGACAGCCGTCCGGCGGGAGGGGGGAAGAGGATAATGATAGCGGGGATGAGGATCATCGGGTAATACTGCACCAGCACGTACAACCGCAGGTCGCCGGCGCCCGCCCGTTCGGTGTGGCGCCACCACAGAACACTGGCTATTCCCGTCAGCAGTAACGGCGCCAGGCCGAAGACGCCGATCCGGGCATCGATAGATTCGCCGGCAACAGCCGCCAGCAGGCTCATGAATACGATCGTCATGGGCAGGCGATCGAATACAAGGGTATTATTATCCGGATACCCATGATAATACGCAGAACCGAAACCGGTCAGGATGATGCCGGCAAAAAGGGAAATATAGATCACCGCTATATTCGGGGGGGCTACTGATCTCTTCACGGATACGATCCCGATCAGACCCACTATGACGAATGGCAGGTTGCTGATCACATTGGCGAAATTGCGCATGCCTTCTATAGTTCTTGTATCGCAAAAGTTGTGATAGGTGACGGATTGCGGTATAGGTGGAACTACCCAAACCCCTGCGACTGCCAGGACCGTCAGCAACCCCAGCAAATAAAGTTTATGTCGCGATTGCATGGTTAAAAATACGCCTTTTACCGATTGGCAGGCGGGAGGTTGGTGCTGACGAACAGCGGATCGCTGAATTCTTCGTCGGTATTGGCGAGCTTATGTTCGAGCATACTCTGACCTGCATTTGCCGGGTTGTTCCCTTTGCCCAGGGGCCAGCGGCCGACGGTATTCGTGATATTTATTCCGCCGATCCGGGCCATTGTCAACCCGAAGTCGGTACAGTTATTCCGGTCGAGGTGATAGGTCTGGTGTTCATAGGACTGCAACGCGCCGATGATCTTATAGAACCTCTTCGGAGAAATGAATTTGCCGGCAATCTCATCCCAGTCGTGGTCGGAATCGTCTTTAATGACAGACGGTGACGAGGGGTGCAGGGGTGTGGCGGCAAGAAGACTGGATTTATCCGGATAAAACCCGAATGAACGGCAGACGACGCTATTGTCGCTGTTATACTTGATGAGGGTAATGAACATATGGCCCACATTGTTGATGTGGGTAAATGCTTTTCGTTTTCCAGAGATAGGCTGCTTGACCTCTACCAGCACGGCGTAAGAAGAGGCGGTCTTACCGTCATTGAAAGAGGCCAGGATATCGGCGACATCCACCGGCGGCGATGGACGGGCAATGACCGGGCGGCCGGCTGAAAGCCCGGCAGCCGGAAAGGTGCTGTCCGGAAGGTCGTCCTCCGCCATCCCGCCGCAGGCGGGGTCGGGAAGGTCCGGATCGTGGTACCCGCTATAATAGCATTTCATGGCGATGGCGTACCATTTCAGTTTTGCCGAGACACCTGCCAGGTCGTTGAACAACCGGGATCTTAGCCTGCTCCAGACGGGAAGGTGCAATCTCGTTAATTTACGCAGGCGCGAAAAGGCTTTCCGGTTATCCATGGTGAACCCATATTCGGATTCGATATCGGTCAGTTCGGCATTAACCTGATTGTTCGCGCTGCTCAGGCTAAAGGTGAGGCGGACGGGCAGGACAGAGTCTTTACCGGCGGCTGTCGCGGCAAAACTCTGTGACGATATATGGCAGATAATAAAAAGGGAGGCCGTATAGAAATACAGCCTCTGTCTAACGATTGCTTGCCATATGAAAATTCTTGCCATCGGTGGATGCTTAGGAGGATCTTTTTTGCCTGATGACGGTAAAGGAGTATTCCTTACCGACTTTTCGCGCTGCCTTGTAGGCGGCAGCCGTCACATCCTGTAAGGAGGTGCTGCCGCGATAATCATACTGTCTTTCCGCGGTTTTGTTCGGTACCGCCGCTTTTCCCGGGACGATCACCCTTGCGAACAGCTGTTTAGCCATTTCATTATCCAGCCTTTCATAGTCCGATGTCTGGGCATCTTTAATGCGAACACTTGTTCTGAACGTATTCATATTGATATGGGTTAGTAAGCGATTGATTTTCTTTATTAGTCCACTAAATTAGTAGACTAAATTGAAACAAACAAATTTTTTCTTTAAAAAAGTCCACTAAATTTATGTACTATATAATTTTAACCTGTTTTTATGCGTATATCGGTCCTTTTTCTGCTGCTGGCCTTATCGGGCGTGTCACATGCCTATCCTCAACCTACCCGTCTTGTCTGCGGAATGGTCATATCCGGCGAAGGGTCCGGGCCACTGGAGGGTGTGGCGGTAGGCGTGAAGGGGACCAATATCATTTCGGGTTCGCAGCAGGACGGCATGTTTTATATAGAAGTTCCTGCGAACGATTCCATATTGGTATTCGCCCATGACGAGTACCGGACGACAGAAATAAGGCTTGCCGGCGGCAATGAATACCATGTGGTGTTGAATAAGGGACGGAATAGCCCGCAGATGAGGACAGCGTTGAGTGTCTCCGGGGCCTGGCGGGCTGTGTTCGACATCCGGCCGGGTGTGGAAGTGCCGTTTAATTTCGAGATCCGAACCACAGACAGCGGTGGGCTGAAAGCGTTTTTCCGGAATGCCGACGAGTGGTTCGAAGGAGGCAGGGTATTGCAAACAACCGACTCGTTGTATATCTTTCTGGATCAGTTCGATAATGAGCTGGCTTTCCAGGTAAAGCCAGATGGTCTCGGCGGTGTTCTGCGAAAACAGGATGGATCGGGATCGCCGATACCGGTGAGGGCGGCGCCGGGAGTTACCTACCGCTTTGAGGACAATGGTATCCCTCCTTCCCGGGATATTTCCGGCACGTACGACATCACCTTCACGACAGCGAGCGGAAAGGAAGAGAAATCCGTCGGCCTTTTCCGGCAGCAGGGAAATAAATTGAGTGGGACGTTCCTGCATGTTACCGGGGACTCGCGTTACCTGGAGGGGATCGTGGAAGGGAATACTTTTTACCTCTCCTCCTTTTTCGGATCGGGGCCTGCGTATTATAAAGGCAGTTTTACGGCCGACGGCCGCCTCGCCGGGGAGACGGTGGGTGTCCATGGGGGGCAGCAGTTTACGGGCGTGCTCAATGCGTCGGCTGCATTACCCGATGCCTATGGGCTGACCTGGCTTAAAGAGGGTACGTCTTTTGATTTTTCATTTCCTGACGTTAACGGTCATCTGATATCTCCGCGGGATGATAAATTCAGGAATAAAGTCGTCATTATAACGATTGGCGGGACATGGTGCCCCAACTGCGTGGACGAAACCTCCTTCCTGGCGCCTTTTTATAAGGCCAACCGGGCCCGGGGCGTCGAGGTGATCTCCATCCAATATGAACGGCAGACGGATTCGGCCTTTGTGCGGAAAGTATTGACCCGGATGCGTCAGCGATACGATATTCAATACGACCAGGTAGTGGGTGGCATTGCGGATAAGCAGGTAGTAGCTGCTTCGTTGCCGGCCCTGAATAGCTTTCTCGCCTTTCCGACCACCATCTTCATCGATAAAAAGGGTAGGGTAGCGAAGATACATACGGGTTATACCGGTCCGGCCACAGGGCAGTATTACCAGGACTTCGTCAAAGAATTCAATGGTGAAGTGGATACGCTGGTGCGGGAATAAGTAACGACCCGGGCATGGATATTTATATCTTTACTATCCATGTCCCATTCTATCATTATCTGTCTCGTCTCCGTTGCCGCTATTGCCGGTGTCATCCTCCGCCCCTTCCGGTTACCAGAGGCTATATGGGCAGTGGCAGGCGCCCTGCTGCTGGTTATCCTGCGAACGATCGTACCGCGGGATGCCCTGTCCGGCGTGGCCAAGGGGACGGATGTCTATCTTTTTCTGCTGGGCATGATGGTTTTGGCCGAAGTGGCCAGGGAGGAAAAGTTATTCGACTGGCTTGCCCTGCAGGCGGTCCGTCACGCCGGGGATTCCCCCCAAAGGCTTTTCGGGCTGATTTACCTGGTAGGGATAGCCGTCACGGTCCTGCTGTCCAATGACGCCACCGCCGTCGTGCTGACGCCTGCCGTTGCGGCGGCGGTAAAAGCGGCCAAAGTGACCAGACCATTACCTTACCTGCTGATCTGCGCCTTTATCGCCAACGCGGCCTCCTTCGTGCTGCCTATCTCCAATCCTGCCAACCTGGTCATCTATGGATCGCAGATGCCCGCTTTGCTGGAATGGCTGCCGAGGTATATCCTGCCATCGGTCCTATCGATAGTGGTTACTTACCTGCTCTTATACCGGACACAGCGTAAGGCCCTCGGCCTACTGGCCCGCGATCCCCGCGCGGAGCCGTCACCCTCGACCGGTCTATTGGCTTCGCCATCCTCGCACAACGCTTCGCTTCTAGTATCGGCCGCGCCCTCGCGCGTCCTCTCTCCGAACGGCAGGATAGCGGCCATGGGTCTCGGGGTGACGGCCATCGTATTGCTGACCGCCTCCGCCCTGGATTGGCAACTCGGGCTGCCAACAGCGATAACGGGTATCCTCACCGCCACGCTGGTGCTGATAAAGGCAAAAAAGAATCCCCTCATCATCCTGAGAGGCATATCCTGGTCCGTTCTGCCCCTGGTGGCCGGGCTGTTTGTCATCGTCGAAGCCATTAACAAGACGGGGGTCGTCCGGGCCATCAGCGCGCTCCTTCAACAAACAGCCGCCCGCTCACCCGCCCGCGCAGCCTGGGCGAGCGGGATCGGTGTTGCCTTCTTTAGCAACCTGGCGAATAATTTACCTTCAGGGCTGATCGCCTCGGATGTAGTGCGGAATGCCCATGTCCCCGAGATCATCCGCAATGCCATCCTGATCGGCGTAGACCTGGGGCCTAACCTCTCCGTCACCGGTTCGCTGGCCACCATTCTATGGCTGGTCGCCTTGCGGCGCGAAGGCCAGACCGTCAGCGCCTGGAACTTCTTCAAACTGGGCCTGCTCATCATGACGCCGGCGTTAATAGCGGCCCTCGCTGCACTGTGGTGGTAGGTCATCGGGCAACGGTAAGGAGGTTTTTTGCGTACTATGAAAAAACAGTAACTTGAGCCCCCGTATAAAAAGTTAAAATAATGAGAAACAGACTAGTAAGTGTGATGCTGCTGCTTTCAACAGCAGCCTTTGGGCAAGCAACGGTTCGTGACCAGTTTCAGAAGATTCAGACACTCGACGAGGCGAACCAGTGGGTCGCCGCCAATGCAGCCTTGAAACCCGCCCTGCTGCATCTGACAGCCGGCAAAGATTCTACCGTGATCGA
>PMUF01000119.1 GCA_003167015.1 Chitinophagaceae bacterium
CATTCGTTTGCCGGGGGCGATGGCATTGGCTTCCGTGCCGACGGCGCCATACATATTGGGAACGCCCGGCTTGATGCTTAAATCGTCCATTTCATTATTGAGGAAAAAACCTGCGCCGCCGACCACGACTTTGTTGCCGAAGCCGCCGTTGAGGGTAGTGGTGATAGAGACGGCATTACCTTTGGCGTCGATGACGTCGAGGTGGGTTGTCTCTTCGCTGGCCGGTGACAGGACGCCTGCTTTGATGTCCCTGCTGTTGCCTGCTTTGGCTGGGATCAGGGCCAGCCGGGTGCGGATGTATGCCGGGCTGACGAGCGTATCCACCGGGACCGAGAAGAAGTCACGATCGCCCAGGTACTGGGCGCGGTCTGCATAGGCGAGGCGTTCTACTTCCGTCATGAGGTGTACGGCTTTGACCGATTCGAAGCCGTAGGCGGCCAATGGCTGATTTTCTACCATCTTCAGCATTTGTTGCAGGACGACGCCACCGCTGCTGGGCAGCGGCATAGTCACGATGCTGTAATTCTTATAGGGGAATATAGACGGGGTTCTTTCGACTGCTTTGTAGCCCTGCAGGTCGGCGGCGGTGATGATACCTTTACCCCGGTGCATTTCTTCCAGGATGAGCCGGGCGGTCTCGCCTTCATAAAAGCCTTTCGCACCTTTGTCGCGGATGAGGCGCAGGGTTTTGGCCAGGTCTTTTTGCACCAGCGTATCCCCTTTTTTCCAATCGACGGCTTTGACGAAAACCGGTTGAACGGTATTGTAGTTTTTGAAGGCGCCCTGGGCGCTATTAAGGTTGCGGGCTTCTTCGGCGGTGATAACGAATCCGTTTTCCGCCAGGTCGATTGCCGGCTGGATGAGTTTGGCAAAGGGCAGTCTGGCATATTTCAGCTCGGCGAAGAGACCGGCGATAGTGCCCGGGACGCCCGATGCCAGATGTCCGTTCTCACTAAGGCCCTGAACCGGGTTGCCTGCCGCATCCAGGTACATGTCGCGGGTGGCGGAGGCGGGGGCGCGCTCGCGGAAGTCGAGGGCGATTTCACGACTATTGGTGCCTGTAGTAGCACCTTTGGCTGAGGCGCCTTTGGTCCCGGCTGCGGGTTTGCCCGGGTTGTGGGGTGGTGCGGCCAGGTGCGCAACCATGAATCCCCCGCCGCCGATATTACCTGCGGCCGGATAGACGACGGCCAGTGCCAGTTGCGTAGCGATGGCGGCGTCAAAAGCATTGCCGCCCTGCTGCAGGATGGATACGCCCACCTGGCTGGCCAGGGGATGGGCCGAGACGACAGCCCCATGGTTAACGAGCGCCTTTTTGGGGATGTTGTACGAATAAGGGGTTAGCACTTGCTGTGCGATCAGGCTCCCTGAGAGGAACAGGCCGGCAATGGCGGCATAAAGAAAGGGACTGGAAAAAAGACGGGAAAGAGTCTGCCTCATGGTCTGGAACGATTTTATGGGAAGGTACCACCATTGCGATAAAAAATTACAAATGGACAAATTTTTATCGTAATCCTCACGAACCGGACGTAGTCCGGTTGTCCACGTAGTGGACAGACACTATGACCGTTGCTATAAAAAATTATATTTTTAGGCAATTTTTTATAGCAATCCACTACTTTCGTCCGCATGAGCCAACACCTGCTATTTCCACGATTTGCCTGCCTCCGACAATTTGTCTTGCTGTATTGCCTGTTCTTATTGTCTTATAGTGTCCGGAGCCAGTCAGGCCCTTCGCCGTCGGGGACAACGGAGACATCCGTTCCGTCTCCCGATGTCTTTCTGGGGTATCCGCTGGGCAGCCATTTCACTCCCCACGATAAGATCGTCGCTTATTTCAGGCACGTGGCGGCTTTGGCGTCAGACAGGATGTTGCTGGAACAATACGGAAAGACCTATGAAGGGCGGCCGTTGTTGCTGGCTTATATCGCGTCGCCCGAGAACCTGCGGCGGCTGGAGGCCATCCGCCTGAATAATCTTAGGCTGGCGGGTATCCTGCGCGACGGTGTGGCGGCGGATCAGAGCGGTCCGGTGATCGTTTGGCTGAGCTATAATGTGCATGGCAATGAGCCGGCCAGTTCGGAGGCGGCGATGAAGACGCTATATACGTTGGTGGGGTCGCCTGCGCGGGACGCTTCGGCGACCAATGGCGCTTCGGTGGCCGGGGGGCCGGGATCGGGAGGCGGCCCGGCGGTGTGGCTGAAGAATACCGTCATCATCATCGATCCCTGTATCAACCCTGATGGCCGCGATCGTTATGTCAACTGGTACAACGGTGTTGTCGGGCTGCAGCCGAATCCATGTCCGCAGTCGCGTGAGCACCAGGAGCCCTGGCCTCATGGGCGCAGCAACCATTATAATTTTGATCTCAACCGGGACTGGGCCTGGCAGACACAGATAGAGACGCAACAGCGGCTGAAGAAGTACAACGAGTGGCTTCCGCAGGTGCATGTAGATTATCACGAGCAGGGGTATAACAGTCCTTATTATTTCGCGCCTGCCGCCGAGCCCTACCATGAAGTCATCACCTCCTGGCAGCGGGAATTTCAGGTCTTGATCGGAAAGAACAATGCGAAATATTTCGACCGGAACGGCTGGCTGTATTTTACCAAGCAGGAATTCGACCTTTTCTATCCGAGCTATGGGGATACTTATCCTACCTATAACGGCGCGATCGGCATGACCTATGAGCAAGGAGGGATCAGCGCGGGGCTGGCAGTACAGACGGCTGATGGGGATACGCTGACGCTGGCCGACCGGCTGGAGCATCATTATGTTACCGGGTTGTCCACGATCGAGGTCGCCTCGCAGCATGCGGGGCAGCTGCTGACGGCCTTTCACGATTATTTCGCCGATGCGGTGGCGCATCCCGGCGGCGAGTTCAAAGCCTATTATATCCGCAGCGATTCTACCAGCGACCGTCTGCAAAGGCTGAAGGTTTTCCTCAGCCGGAACAAGATCGAATGGGTCGACGTGCCGGCGGGTTCTTATCTCGGCCTGAATTATGAAACGGGCAGGATGTCCGCCTTCAAGTCGCTGCCGGACGACATCGTCATCAATGCCAACCAGCCGAAATCCAATCTTTTGCGTGTCCTGTTCGAGCGCCAATCGCATATCAGCGATTCGGTGACCTATGATATTACGGCCTGGTCGCTGCCCTTCGTGTATGGATTGCAGGCATATGGGCTGAACAGCTATGTGGTCGGCTCCAGGCCGGGGGCCGATGTCATTCCTGCCAATGACGTGGCTGGCGGGGGAGATACCACCTATGCCTATGCGGTAAGGTGGACGGGCATGAACAGCGCCAGGTTCCTCAGCCGGCTGTTGCAGAAAGGGGTAAAGGTCCGGTATGCCGAACGGCCTTTTCAATCCGGTGGCGTTTCTTTCGACAGGGGAACGCTGCTGATCACTGCCACGGGCAATGGCGCCCTGGGCGTGGGGCTATGGAGTATTGTCAAGGCGACTGCTATAATGGGCAATGTCCCTTTGTTGCGTATCAGCAGCGGCTTTGTGGACAAAGGTGCCGACTTTGGCAGCGACCTCGTCCACCTGATCCATCCGCCGCGGGTAGCGATGTTGACGGGCGAGCAGGTCAGTTCACTGGATGCGGGAGAAATATGGCATTTCTTCGAACAGGAACTGGGTTATCCTGTTACGCTCATCAATGCTGCCGATGCGGGCAGGGTATCCTGGAAGGACTTCGACGTGTTGATCCTTCCCAACGGATACTACAGGGTGCTGGAGGATAAGAATGTGGCGGACGGATTGAAGGATTGGGTGAAAGAGGGAGGCAGGCTGATCGCGCTGCAGGATGCCGTGGAGCAATTGTCGAAAGGGGAGTGGGGGATCAGGGCAAAGACGGCCGGAAAGGCTGCGGATGGCAAGGATGACGATAAGGACAATGCCGATGATAAGAAGAGCGACGATTATACGCTGTTGCACCGTTACAGCGACCGGCAGCGGGATGAGGTCATGAACAGCGTTCCCGGGGCCATTTATAAAGTAGAGCTGGATAACACGCATCCTTTGGCGTTCGGCTATCCTGACCATTATTATACGTTGAAGCAGGATGATAATGTTTATGAATTTATCCGGGAAGAGGGATGGAATGTCGGGGTGATCCGTAAAGACAATTATGTCAGCGGGTTCACGGGCAATAAGGCGAAAGAGCGATTGAAGGACGGGCTGATCTTCGGCGTGCAGGACATGGGTCGCGGAGAAGTGGTTTACATGGCTGATGATCCGTTGTTCCGCAGCTTTTGGGAGAATGGAAAGCTGCTGTTCTGCAATGCGGTGTTCCTGGTAGGACAGTAAGCGGAGGACGATAGACAGATTAAAGCATATTGATTCATGAAAAAGATTTGTACCTGGCTGCTGGTGGGTTTTGCCGGCTTTTGCAACGTGTCGGCACAGGGGCCGGCGACAATCACATCGGCGGACATTTACCTGCGGCTCAAGAAATTGAATGTACTGGGCACTGTCCTTTATGTGGCGGCCCATCCGGATGATGAAAATTCGAGGTTGATCGCTTATATGGCGAAAGAAAGGCTCTACCGTACGGGCTATATGTCCATGACGCGCGGAGACGGCGGTCAGAACCTGATCGGTGACGAGCAGGGGGTAGAGCTGGGGCTGATCCGCACCCAGGAGATGCTGGCGGCCCGGCGGGTAGATGGAGCCGAGCAGTTCTTCTCGCGGGCTTTCGACTTCGGCTTTTCCAAGTCGACGCAGGAAGCGCTGAAGGCCTGGGATGAACAAAAGATCCTCAGCGATGTGGTTTGGGTGATCCGGAAATTCCAGCCGGACGTGATCATTACACGGTTTCCTCCGGACAGCCGGGCGGGGCACGGCCATCATTCCGCCTCGGCGGTACTGGCCCATGAGGCTTTCACGGCGGCGGCGGACCCCAACCAGTTTCCCGAGCAATTCAAATATGGCGTCAAGCCGTGGCAGGCCAAGAGGTTGCTCTGGAACAGCTTTAATTTCGGTGGGCTGAATACGACCAGTGAAGAGCAAATGAAGATCGATGTCGGCGGATTCAATCCTATTCTCGGGAAGAGCTATGGTGAGCTGGCTGCGGAGAGCAGGACCAATCATAAGAGCCAGGGGGCGGCGCTGACGCCGGCCCGTGGGGAGTCGATGGACTATTTCACGCTGGTAGCGGGAGATCCGGCGCCTCACGATCCGATGGAAGGGGTGACGACGACCTGGGACCGGGTGCCCGGAGGCGGAAAGATTGCCGGGATGGTCGATAAGGTGACCAGGGATTTTTCGCTGACCGCTCCGGAGAAGAGTGTGCCGGGACTGGTGCGCGTCTACGTCGCCATCCTGGAATTGCCCGACAGCTACTGGAAGACGCAGAAGTTGAAGGAGGTGGTGGAACTGATCAAAGATTGCAGCGGTCTTTGGATGGAGGCGTTTGTAGCGAATCCTTATGTGGCGCAGGGCGATCCGTTGACGGTGACGCTCGTGCTGAATAACCGGCTGAATGCGGATATTAGTACCGTGCAGATCAGGGTGGCTGCGCCGGAGGGAACTTCGGGTTCGGGAGGCCGTTCGGCGGAATTCGATACGCTATGGGGCAAGCAGCTGGAAGGGAATAAGAACTTTTATTTCTCCAGAACGATCCTTGTGCCTGCAGACAAGCCCGTTACACAGCCCTACTGGCTGGCCGAGCCGATGTCGCCCGGCCATTTCAATGTGTCGGACCAGCGACTGATCGGGGACCCGGAAAGCGTTCCGGCTTATGAAGCGGATTTCGTCCTGAGCGTCGACGGGCAGGGGATGGATTTTACGATACCCGTGCAATATAAATATACTGACGCTGTGAAGGGTGAGCGGTACGAGCCGCTGACCGTACTGCCGCGTGTTACGGCACAGTTGGATCCGGCGTTGCTGGTGTTTACCGGTGATGAGGCAAAAAATTTCAGCGCCTCGCTGCAGGCGCATTCCGCTCATGTATCTTATCCCTCCATGGAGTTGACGCCCGTTGCCGGTGTTTCCGAAGTTCCGCATGACAAGGTATTCTGGGTGGAGGGGCATCGGAATTGGCGTGTCAAACCGGATGGGAAAACAATGGGGGTGGCGACCGGGGACCTGCTGCTCGGTCATGACGGCCGGAAAGATACGGCGCTGGAGATGCACACGATTGCCTACGACCATATTCCCCGGATCGATTATTTCCGGCCTGCGACCGAGAAATTCGTGCTGACCGACCTGAAGACTGCGGGGCATCGTATCGGTTATATTGAAGGTGCGGGCGACAAAGTGCCGGCGGCCCTGGAGCAAATGGGGTATGAGGTGGTGATGCTGAAGGATAGAGATATCGTTGGCGGAAACCTGGGGCAGTTCGACGCCATTATTACCGGGGTGCGGGCTTATGATGTCCATCCCTGGCTGGTTGCCAGGCACGACGTGCTGATGCAATATGTCAATGAGGGCGGCAACCTGATCGTGCAATATAACCGCGATGCTCTGGGCGAGGTAAAGAGTACCATCGGTCCTTATCCTTTTGCGGTAGGCAATCTGCGGGTGACGGACGAGACTGCAAAAGTCAACTTCCTGCTGCCGGAGCATAAAGTGCTGAATGAGCCCAATAAGATCACGGACAAGGATTTTGATGGCTGGATACAGGAGAGGGGCATCTATTTCGCGGGGCAGACCGACACGGCTTATCATGCGGTGCTGTCGATGAAGGACCCGGGCGAATCCGAGCTGAAAGGCAGTCTCGTGGTCGCCAATTACGGGAAAGGTACCTTTGTTTATACAGGACTGGTCTTTTTCCGGGAGCTTCCGGCAGGGGTGCCGGGCGCCTACCGGTTGATGGCCAATATCATTGCACTTAATCAAAAGAAAGGATTTTAAAAAAATGAAGAGCCGGAGAGACATCGCTATCGTCATTGCTATCGTAGTAGGATTGTTAATAGGGCGGTTCCTGAAGCAGGTGGAGGCCGGCCTGCTGATCGGTCTGGGGATCGGGTTATTCGTGGCGTCGCTGATCGCGGGCAGGAACAAACCCCGTAAAAACCGTTAATATCATACAACACATATGGACCAGGAACCGGGGGAAAAAGTGCCGTTGTTTAAAAAGTGGAGTCGCTGGTATGTACTGGTGGCCGGGTTCCTGTTGCTGAACATCCTCCTTTTTTATTTTCTGACCAAACATTTTTCATGAGCTGGCCCGACTGGATCGTCCTGGCGTTGACTTTATTGGGGATGATTGCCTATGGCCTGTATAAGGGCCGTACCAGCCGTGACCTGGATGGCTATTTCCTTTCCAACCGGATGGTGCCCTGGTATATGGTATTGCTGGGCATCATGGGAACGCAGGCGAGTGCGGTCACCTTTCTGTCGGCTCCGGGGCAGGCGTATACGGACGGAATGCGCTTTGTGCAATATTATTTCGGGCTGCCGTTGGCCATGATCGTTCTCTGTGTCAGCTTTGTGCCGGTCTTTCGCCGCCTGAAGATCTATACGGCCTATGAATACCTGGAGCAGCGATTCGATCTGCGGACCCGCGCGCTGACTTCCGGGCTGTTCCTGCTGCAACGGGGATTGTCCACGGGGATCAGCATTGCCGCTCCTTCCATCATCCTGTCCTCCCTGCTGGGGTGGAATATCTTCTGGGCTAATATAATCATGGGCGGCCTCCTGATCATTTACACCGTCACGGGCGGGGCCAAAGCGGTGGCGTACACACAGCAGCTGCAGATGATCATCATCTTCGGCGGCATGACCGTGGCCGGATTCATGGTGATCCACCGGCTGCCGGCGGGGGTCGGCCTGTCGGACGTACTGCATATCGGCGGTAAAGCCGGCAAATTGAATATCATTACAACGGGTATCCGGCCGGGGGGCGGAGGCTTCGACTGGAATGACCGGTATAACCTGTTCAGCGGGATCATCGGCGGGTTCTTTCTGGCCTTGTCGTATTTCGGTACCGACCAGTCGCAGGTAGGCCGTTACCTTACCGCGCGATCGCTGACCGAGAGCCGGTTGGGCCTGTTGCTGAATGGACTGGTAAAGGTGCCGATGCAGTTCCTCATCCTGCTGCTGGGCGTGCTGGTCTTTGCCTTCTACCAGTTCAACCGAGAGCCGGTCTTTTTTAATCAGTCGCAGCTGGATCTGCTGGCGCATTCGAAGTATAAGGACTCCCTGGTCTGGCTGACCCATCAATATGAGACGACGGAAACCTCGCGGCTGGCTGCTGCTCCTTCCATTGCCGCCAATGCGGCCACCCCTGCAGACCGTAGCCGGGCCGCCGCGCGCCTGCTGGCGGCAGAACAACAGAAGACCGGTTATAAGGCGACCGTCCGGCGATGGCTGGACGACAAGGAGGTCGGAGGAGATTCGAATGACACCAATTACATCTTTCTCCGGTTTGTCACCGACTATCTTCCTATCGGACTGGTAGGGCTACTGATCGCCGTTATTGTCCTGGCGGCATGGGGCTCCATTGCCGCCACGCTCAATTCGCTGTCGTCGTGTACCATCGTCGATTTCCACCGGCGGTTTTCCCGGCGGCCGATGTCTACGGAAAAGGAATACCAGCTTTCCCGGCTGTATACCCTGTTATGGGGGGTATTTTGCATCGCCATGGCGCAGCTGGCCTACAACATAGGCAATAGTCTCATCGAGGCGGTGAATGTGCTGGGGTCGATGTTTTACGGCGTGATCCTCGGCATTTTCCTGGTGGCTTTTTACCGGAAAAAAACAGGCGGCAAAGCCGTGTTCATCAGTGCGGTGGTCGTCGAGGCCGCCGTCATCTTTTTCACTGTATTGAGCCGGCAAGGCATTGTGAAGCTGAGTTTTTTATGGTTCAATGTAGTCGGCGCCGTGGGCGTGGTGCTATTCAGCGAATTGCTGCAGCTGTTCATGAAAAGAAAAACCGTATAAACTGTGCCTATGGTGAGACGGGTGATTCTTATGGTCATTATTGCAGGGTTGCCATGGGCGGTTTCGCCCCTTTACGGACAGACGGCAGTACATGGCAAAGTGATTGACCGCCTGACGCGGGAGCCGCTCGAACTGGCCGTGGTGACCGATGCGCGGACCCTGAAAAATACGCTGACCGATAAGGACGGGCAATTTGTGTTGAAGAACGTATCGCCGGCGGATTCGCTGTTCGTCTCCTTTATCGGGTATGCCGCCAAAAAAATAAAGGTTGATCTTTCCAGGGCAGGGCTGACCATTCCGCTTGAAAAAGGGCCGATGGACCTGAAAGAAGTAGTGATCTCCAACCATTCCAATAACCTGACCACTTCGCGGACGTTGAGCCGCATCGACCTCAATATGCAACCCGTAAAATCGGCGCAGGATCTGCTGCGTCTTGTCCCCGGGCTATTTATCGCGCAACACCAGGGCGGCGGCAAAGCGGAACAGATCTTCCTCAGGGGTTTCGATGCAGACCATGGGACGGATGTCAACATTTCTGTCGACGGCCTGCCGGTGAATATGGTCTCGCATGCACATGGGCAGGGGTATGCCGATCTTCATTTCCTCATCCCGGAAACCGTGCAGGGATATGACTTTGGCAAGGGGCCTTATTATACCAGCAAAGGCGATCTCTGCACGGCCGGGTATGTCTCCTATGATACCAGGAACGTACTGGATAACAACATGGTAAAGATAGAAGGCGGGCAGTTTACGACCGGGCGTATCGTAGCCATGCTCAATCTGCTGAGTAACCATGCCAAAGAAAAGGGCCAGAGCTTTTATGTGGCCGGGGATGCCTTATATTCTAATGGGGGGCCCTTTCTTTTGCCGGAACATTTTAAGCGATACAATCTTTTTGGGAAATTCAACACCGAAATTGGCGCGAACAGCAAATTGACGGCCTCGCTTTCAACGTTATATTCGCGTTGGCGGGCTTCCGGAGAGATCCCGAACAGGGCTGTCGCGGAAGGCTATATCCCCAGCCGGTGGGGCGCCCTCGATTCTTCGCAGGGTGGGCTCACGACGCGGACCAATGCCAACATTAAACTGACCACATCGCTCGGTAATAACTTCACCTGGGAAAACCAGGCTTATTATTCGCATTACTATTTTAGCCTGATCACCAACTTTACTTTTTATTATTATTTCCCTACCACGGGGGATGAGTTCCGTCAGCATGAGGTCAGGGATATGGGCGGTTACAATAGCAGGATCGCTCAAAAGACTGTCATAGGGAATACGACGTTTACTTCTATGGCTGGAGCGGGTTTCCGGGCTGATGGTATCAGCCCGAGCGAACTGGACCATACGGAGAACGGGAATTTTCTGGCCTATCTGCAATACGGGCGGACCAAAGAACTGAATACAAATGGCTGGTTTGACGAAACGGTCGAGACGGGCCAATGGCTTTTCAATGCGGGCTTGCGGGTGGATTATTTTCATTTTTATTACCTGAATATGGCTCCGGCCGCGGATACCTTTGCCAGCAAGGTTTTCAGCGGTGAGAGCCCCAATGCACAAAGGGCTACTGTCAGCCCCAAGCTGAACGTACAATATACGCTCAATTCCCGGGTTCAATTGTATTTCAAATCCGGCAAAGGCTTTCACTCCAATGATGCGAGAGTAGTGATCGCTAACCAGGGCTATGAGATCCTGCCCGCCGCTTATGGAGCGGATCTGGGGATCAATTGGAAGCCTGCCCCCCGGTTATTCATCAATACGGCGTTGTGGTATCTGTACCTGCAGGAGGAATTCACTTTCGGGCAGGATCTGATCAACCAACCCGGCGGACCCGTTCAGCCCAGTGGGCGGACACGCAGGGAGGGGATCGATTTTTCTGTGCGCTGGCAGTTGAATGACTGGCTGTATGCCAACCTTAATGCAGACCTTGCCAGGCCCAGGTTCATCGACAGTGCGGCCGGTCACCGGTATCTGCCGCTGGCGCCCACTTTTACCAGCACTGCCGCATTGGATTTCAGCACTAAAAGCGGATGGAATGGCGGGATCAGCTATCGATATCTGCATAACAGGGCAGCCAATTCTACGTATACATTAACTGCGCTCGGTTATTTTGTGACAGATCTTACCGTCAATTACACGCGGCCAAAATATGAGATTGGTCTGGCGGTCCAAAACCTCTTCAATACGACATGGAATGAATCGCAGTTCGAGTATATTTCCAGGCTGAAATACGAGACAGCGCCGGTAGACGAGGTAAGCTATACGCCGGGGGTGCCGTTTTTTGCGAAATTGAAATTCGCGGTGTTTTTTTAGTATTTTTGCTGTTATGGGCGACAATTTTCAAAGAGAAAAGCTGGAACTTCCGCAAGGGGCTAACAAGCTTTTGCTGCATTCCTGCTGTGCCCCATGCTCGGGCGAAGTCATGGAGGCGTTGATCTTTTCCGGGATCGATTACACCATTTATTTTTACAACCCGAATATCCATCCTCTTAAAGAATATGAGCTTCGAAAGGAGGAAAATATCCGTTTTGCAGAGAAACATAATATCCCGTTCGTCGATGGGGATTATGACACCGACAACTGGTTTGCCCGTGCCAAAGGAATGGAGCATGAACCGGAACGAGGTATCCGCTGTACGATGTGTTTTGATATGCGATTCGAGCGTACGGCGCTGTTTGCCCATGAAAACGGATTTCCTGTGATCAGCAGCTCGCTGGGGATTTCGCGCTGGAAGAACTTCGATCAGATCAATGATTGCGGCATACGGGCGGCGGGTCATTATCCGGGGATCACCTATTGGACATTCAACTGGCGCAAGAAAGGCGGCTCCTCGCGGATGCTGGAAATCAGCAAAAAGGAACACTTTTATATGCAGGAGTATTGTGGTTGTGCCTATTCTCTCAGGGATACCAACCACTGGCGTTTGCAAAACGGCCGTGATCGTATCGATATCGGTAAGAATTATTACGAATAATACTCCTATGCCGGTCAATTAGATGACCATCCCATCGACAAATTCATTCACGGGCGTATTGATCAAGCGGTCATAATCCAACGAAAGAGCCAGGATATTTTGTTGCTGTTGGTCGGGAAATATCCGGGCAAGGTTGATCTTGAATTTCTCCAGCAATTTCGGAATGCCCTCCTCTCTTCTCAATCTGTGACCGATGGGATATTCTACCACAACCTCGTCCAGAGCCGTACCGTTATCGAGGGTGACGGTTAATGCGTTGGCGATGGACCGTTTTGCCGGATCATGATAATCCTTTGTGAATTGCGGGTCTTCCACACATTCGATTTTATCGCGCAGATGATCGATACGAGGATCCGAAGCTATATTGTCTTCATAATCGGCGGCGGTGAGTCTTCCAAAGATCAGCGGCACGGCAACCATGTACTGGATGCAATGATCTCTGTCGGCCGGATTATTCAGTGGACCTTTTTTATCGATGATCCGGATGGCGGCTTCGTGAGTCCTGATAGTAATGGACTTGATATCCTTAACTGTTACACCCACCTTTTTCAACTCCCTATGCAAGGTCATTGCGGCTTCAACAGCAGTCTGCGAATGAAATTCGGCAGGGAAAGAAATCTTGAACAATACATTTTCCATTACATACGAGCCATAATCCCGTTGGAATTTGAAGGCATTGCCTTTGAAGGAGACGTCATAGAAACCCCATGTTTTGGCCGTCAGTACTGATGGATAGCCCATTTCACCGGTCTTTGCGATCAGGGCCAGGCGAACGGCCCTGGAAGTGGCATCTCCTGCTGCCCATGACTTACGGCTGCCGGTGTTGGGTGCATGCCGGTAGGTGCGAAGCGACTGGCCATCGACGAAGGCAAGCGAAATAGCGTTGATCAATTCGTCGCGGGTGAGGCCGATCAATTTACCGACGACGGCCGTGGAGGCGACCTTGACCAGGATGACGTGGTCGAGACCGACTTTATTGAAGGAGTTTTCGAGCGCCAGGACCCCTTGTATTTCATGGGCCATGATCATTCCTTCCAGCACCTGCAGCATGGTCAGGGGTTTCCGGCCATTGGCGATATTCGTTCTGGAGAGCCAGTCGGCGGTCGCCAGGATGCCGCCCAGGTTATCCGAGGGATGGCCCCATTCGGCAGCCAGCCAGGTATCGTTAAAATCGAGCCAGCGGATGACGGCGCCGATGTTGAATGCGGCCTGTATAGGGTCGAGCTGAAATGAAGTGCCTGGAACTTTTGCGCCGTGGGGAACGATGGTGCCCGGGACGACGGGGCCTAATAGTTTCGTACAGGCAGGATAGGTGAGGGCTTCGAATCCACAGCCCAGGGTATCGAGCAGGCAATAGTGTGCGGTGCTGAGGGCCAGATCGCTTTTTATTGTATAGTTTAATACGTAATCGGCGATATCCGTGAGTACCTGATCGGGTTGCGGCCTTGTATTGGAAATGTGTGACGACATCTATGTTTTATTTACGTTTATCGATAGTGACGAATGCCTTGTTTTCCGGGCCGGTATAATTGGCGCTCGGCCGGATAATTTTGCCGTCCTGTCTTTGTTCAATGATATGTGCGCTCCACCCGGTGACCCTTGAAATGACAAACAGCGGGGTGAACATCAGGGTAGGAACGCCCATCAGGTGATAAGAAACGGCGGAGAACCAGTCCAGGTTCGGGAACATTTTCTTTTCATTCCACATGACGGTCTCCAGGCGCTCCGCAATATTGTACAGCTGCATGTCGCCGGCTTGTTGGGAAAGCTCTTTGGCGACTCTCTTGATGACGACGTTGCGCGGGTCGGAGATAGTATAGACCGGCTGGCCGAAGCCGATGATCACTTCTTTCCTGGTGAGG